>CAYWYQ010000005.1:0-17184 GCA_964462325.1 uncultured Gammaproteobacteria bacterium
AGTGCCTACATGACAACTGTTGGTGTATTATTGTCGGCGCGCACAAAGGATGAACAGGTATTGAAATTATTGCCAAATTTTTTCAATGCATTTCCAAACGTATACGTTTTAGCAGAAGCGGAAATAAAAGATATCGAGACATATATCAATACGATTGGTATGTTTAGACAGAAGGCGAAGCACTTAAAAAAGATGGCGAGGCGTATAGTCGATGTCTATGATGGAAAGGTGCCAGATTCAATGGAGGACCTGGTAACACTCGCAGGTGTAGGGAGAAAAACGGCAAGTGTTGTTTTGCCATATATGTTCAATAAACCAGCGATTGCTGTTGACGTGCATGTGCATCGTGTTGTAAATCGTCTGGGTTGGGTTGATACTAATATGCCAGCAAAAACGGAAAAAGAACTTTTGAATCTTATTCCTCAATCGCTGTATCAAACCGTTAATCGTGTTTTTGTAAAATTTGGGCGGTATATTTGTACATCGAGAAAACCAAAATGTTGGGCATGTCCTATTCAAGACATCTGTCCCGTGAAAAATAAAAATCTAGAAATACCAAAAAATGCTGAAGAAATTCTACAAAAGATAAAACATCAAGAGGAGAACTTGCAGGCTATGCGAAGTCAGGTAATATAAAGAAAACTCAGAGTATGATTCAAAATACAGATAAGCAGGTTTCATTATGGATTCATAAAAGAGGAGAGAAATGGTTTTCTTTTTGGGAATTTATTTCTTTATATGGCGCCTATTTGTATGCGATGTATTTGATTGGCGTATTGTTTGCTATTCGTCCTGTAGTCATGCCTCTTATTGCAACAATTGTGTCGGTATCCGCGACATTTATTTCCTGTTTTGTCGCAAGATATATTATTAGACGTCCACGTCCGCAATTTATGAAAACGGCGTATAAACCATGGCTGAATGATTTTTCATTTCCATCGATGCATGCGGCACTCGTGTTTTCTATCGCTATTCCGCTTGTATGGATTTTACTTGAGCAAAGCACAAATTTGTTTACCGTTCTTTCTTCGATTGTCATGATCGTTCTTGCTTGCACTATTTCGCTTTCAAGAATAATGCTTGGTGTACATTATTTACTTGATATTATTGCTGGAACTATTTTAGGAACACTTATTTCATTACTTGCTCTATTCCTTCTATGAAGAAAATAACAGGTTCTTGTTTATTTATTTTGGCATTTACCCTTGTTTTTATGATGATCTTTTGGCATCAAATTTTTCAATTTTGGGTAAAAACGCCTTCTAAAACAACAGAGGAGATCTCTTTCGTCATCGAGTCAGGAGAGGGAGTTTCATCAATTGCAGATAGACTTGAAGAGGTAGGACTGATTAAGAATGCATTTTGGTTCAAAGTATTTGCACGTTTAAGTGGTGAATCTGGAACTATTCAAGCAGGGAATTTTATCTTGCCTGTTGGATTGAGCTATCATTCGCTTATGGATGAGCTTTCCCTCGCATTTGGAGATGAGGTATCTGTCACATTTCCTGAGGGGAGAACTGCAGAAGAGTATGCAGAGGTCGTTACAGAAAACTTTTCGATTTCGAAAGAAGAGTGGGTAACGGCAGCAAAGCCCTATGAGGGATTCCTTTTCCCTGAAACCTATCGTTTCCCGCCAGAAGCAACCGCAGAAGATATTGTATTAAAGATGCGAAATACCTTTAATAGTAGAATTGAGAAAGAAGGAATCGAAGTAACGATGAATGATTTAATTATTGCATCCATCGTTGAAAAAGAAGCGGGTCATCATGAAGATATGCCGATTGTCGCGGGGATTTTGTATAATAGATTAGATATAGGAATGGCACTTCAGCTGGATTCGACCCTTTTCTATGTGGTGCCATTTGGTCAATTTGATAGCTCGATAGATACCCCGTACAATACATATATGTATGCTGGACTACCGCCTGGGCCAATTAGCAATCCCGGAATACAGGCAATACGCGCGGCACTTGCACCAGAACCAAGTCCTTATTTCTTTTTCCTGACAACGCCGGATACGAATGAAGCCATTTATGCGGAAACCTTCGCAGAGCATTCTAGAAATGTCCAAACTTATCTTCGGTAATATGCGCTCTATTTTTCTTTCACTATTCTTGTTTCTTGTCTTGCCGGTCGCGGTGCAGGCGGAAGCAAATTGCATGCCGGACGATTGGCAAATCAATGCATTTCATGCCGATATTTCTATACAGGCAGATAGAAATGTGCAGGTAGAAGAAACAATTGTTGTTGAGTATTTGTCATCAGATGTGTGCAGAGGGCTTATTCGAACGGTCCCTGTAAAATATGAGGATCAATTTGGTAGTACATTTGATTCGTCATTTCGATTCAATGGTGTCATGAAAAATGGCTTGGAAGAACCATCAAAAGTAACAAAACAGAATAATGGGAACGATATTCGTATGCGATTCGGGGATGCGAATATGTATTTAGATCAAGGAGTATATTCGTATGAAATTTCCTATGAAGTGAGAGATGTATTTTTGTTTGGGGAGGAATTTGATGAATTTTACTGGAATGTCACCGGTTCAGATTGGGAGGTTCCAATGCAGAATGTCACGGCCTCCATTGACTTTCCAAATGATGCAAAAATTATTCAACGGGAATGTTATACCGGTGGATATGGTTCTGAAAACCAAGAATGTAGCACGAGTTTGTCAGGTTCCGGATTGACGGTATTTGCTCAAGATTTTTTAACGGTTGCTGTTGGGATTGAAAAAGGCTCGATTCATTCTCCGACATTCCTGTATACACTTTTCTCATTTCTCTCCTCGGATTGGCCAATTTGGCCTCCATTTATCTTTGTAATACTTTCCTTTGTCTTATGGAATCGTAATGGAAAAGACAAGAGTTTGAAGCCGATTATTGCAGAATATGAACCGCCAGAAAATAAATGGGTGGCAGAGACGGCAGTACTTGCAGGAAGCTCGAATTTAAAAAAGGTGATTACAGGCATTATTGTGCAATTGGCGGTGAAGGGGTATATAAAAATTCATATTGAACAGAAAAAGAATGGAAAGGTGAAGGAGATGACTTTTACAAAATTGAAGGATGCTGGCGCGTTGAATAAGCCATACAGTACTGTTTTCTCTTATCTTTTCACGAAGGGAGATATGGTTACTCTTTCTGACCTGAAAAAGAGGTCTGCGACAACAAGAATGACAAAAGTTGTTACTTTTACAAAAGAGTCACTAATCAATGAGGGTCTTTTCAAAAAAGGGGAGAAGTCTACAATTCCTTACATTGTTACGGGTATTGCTTTTATTTTCATTTGGATTGGTGGATTTGTGATGCCTTTATCTATTCCTTTTTCCATCATTGCATTCATTATATGTTCAATCCTTTCGGTACATATGGAGCAGTATACAGAAATAGGATATGAGCTTGCACGAAAAGCACATGGTTTTAAACTGTTTATGCATACGGCAGAGAGGTATAGGTCAAAATGGCAGGAGAAAAAGGGAATTTTTGAAGAATATTTACCCTATGCGATTGCATTCGGTCATACGAAGGTCTGGGCAAAAGCATTCCCAGATTTAGTATTAGAAGATCAGGAATGGATTTCAGGTGTACGCGGAATGAGTTATGCGCATTTTGCTTCTGTGATGAATCATAATATTGGAGCTGTTTCTTCTTCCGCTTCGGTACCAGTATCTAGTGGTTCGAGTAGAGGAGGGTCGGGAGGTGGAGGTTCTTGGTAGGACATCTTTCGCTTGAAAACTGGCGCTCTTTCCATTCAGATTTGCGAAAATATCCTCACTGTACGTTTCAGCACTGAACCGAGGTTCAACCTCGAGGTTGAACCTCGGATGTGGATAAGTAGGTCCGACCTTGAGGTCGGACCTTGGTAGCTGTTGAGTGGTAAGTAGTAAGGTTGTTGTTCTAATAATAAGGTATAATACGGACATGTTTACCGTAAGAGCAAAAAATGGAAAGGCAAGGCATGGAGTGTTGTCGACAGAACATGGTGAAATCGAAACACCATTTTTTATGCCAATAGCAACAAGGGGAGCGGTGAAGACGCTTTCATCGTTTGATATGAAGAATCTTCAATCTCAGATCATTCTTTCAAATACCTATCATTTAATGCTAAGACCTGGTTATGATGACATGAAAAAACTTGGTGGATTACATGCATTCATGCAATGGGATGGTCCTATTTTAACGGACAGTGGGGGCTATCAGGTTTTCAGTCTTTCGAAGATGAATAAGATCGATGATGAGGGGGTGGCATTCCAGTCCCATATAGATGGTAAAAAAATTAAACTGACACCAGAGGGGTCTATGGCTATGCAGTCTGCCATTGGGGCAGATATGATTATGCAATTCGACGATGTTGCACCAGCCGATTCGACGAAGCCAAGATTTGAAGAGGCGATGGAGCGGTCCACTGCTTGGGCGCAGCGCTGTAAGGAATCTTATAATGCAAAACAGAAATTATTCGGTATTGTTCAAGGGGGAACCTATGAGGATTTACGAGAAAAAAGTGCGCATGGACTCATGGAAATAGGCTTTGATGGGTATGCAATAGGCGGACTCTCCGTAGGGGAGCCAAGGCCGGCATCGTTCCGGATTACAAAATTCATGGCGGATCTTTTACCGGTTGATAAGCCTCGTTATTTCATGGGTGGAGGGATGCCGGAGGAAATTGTTTACTATGTTTCTGTAGGAGTGGATATGTTTGATTGTGTTCTACCGACCCGAAATGCACGGCATGGAACAATCTTTACGTGGAAGGAAGAACCAGGGGAGGCGGTGCGAAAAGCATTTGAACGCGCACAAGAAGGGGCAAGCGATGTTATGATTGCGGACGCGCTCTATCATAAAATACAGATTACAAAAGAAGCTTTTTCTGTTGACAAGTCCCCTATCGATCCCCTATCCGATTTACTAGAATCAAGTGCCTATTCTAAGGCATATCTCCGCCACCTATTTAAAACAAATGAAATACTCGGAATGCGGCTTGCAACAATGCAAAATATCCGTTTTTATTTACGACTTATGTCTGAACTTCGTCATTGTATAAAGAACCGTTGATGATTTTTATTTGAGGACGAAGGAGTCTGGTATACTAACCATATGAATTCTATGCTGCTATTTTTGCGGTATTTCTTTGTGGACTTAGCTTGGGGGATTATCCGTTGGCCTCTTTGGTGGTACACAAATGGTTTTATTTTCGTCATAAAATGGGGGGCTTCGACCATTGATTATTACGGTAAGTCTCTTGCGGTTGGTGTTTGGGTGAAAAATATTTTTGTCCCTATGTTTGGTCAGCGTGATATTCAAAGTAGAATTATTAGTTTTTTCATGAGGATTGTGAATATCATTTTCCGTAGCATCACATTAGGTATTTGGGCGATTATTGTGCTTATAGCAGTGCTTGTATATGTTGCACTTCCCCCACTCTTTCTTACAGGATTTGTTTATTTCTTGACGATATAATATGGATGATCTTGATCAAATCATGCAATCACTTCCTTCTGACAGATCGGGTGAATCCGTCGGTGTCTTAATCGATGGTCATTTTTGGTATTGGGAAGAACAAACGAGCACGATCGAAATTACCGCACGGAAAATAAGAGATCGATTAAATCGTATTATTACTTTATTAGGATGGTTTGTCGGCTACGTGTTGTTGCTTGGTTTTTTTGCCCTACTCTACTTGCAATATTTAACAGATATATTCACAGTTGATTTTTGGAAACAAGATCGTCCAATTTACAGCATGTTCTTTTTGTCGGGACTTGTACTCATGTTCGCATGGTATCGGTCGAAGGAGAAAAAAATTCGTATAAAAGGTATGCCGAGTATCACGAAAGGGCAAAAAGCGACGGTATCAAAGGTTGCATCACTTTCGAGAGTGGAACGAAAAGAAAATATTGCTATTGTTTTAAATAAAGATGCAAGAGTTGCTATTGATAATGCATTTCATTATGCCTATAGCTCGGGACAGAAGGATGTGACACCAGTACATGTATTTTTAGGGATGATTGGGTCAAGGTCTATACGTCTCCTTTTTATGCGGCTTGGCATCACCTTCGAAAAGATGGCAGATCCAATAAAACGGCATATTGCTAAGCTTGAAAAAGGGGAAACAAGGATAGGTAGTGAAACAGAAGAAATGATCGTGCTTGCATTTGCAAATGCGGTGAATGAAAAAAGGTCTGAACTTTCTGCGATAGAGTTATTCTCGCAAGCATATGAAAAAAGCGAGTTTTTGGCAGAGTTGTTCTTTTCACTCGATGTGGAAGAGGATGAATTAAGGAATACCGTTGAATGGATGCGGATTGATGAAATGTTATTAGAACGATATGAACGGTATCGAGAAGCGGCTGCATTCAAGTCTACAGGAACGATGAATCGTGCCTATACGGCTCTTGCAACACCATTTCTTGATCGTGTGTCGGAAGATTTGACCGTTGCTGCGGCAAAAGGTGTATTACCTTTTCTTATTGGGCGAGAGAAAGAAATGAATGAAATGCTTCGTGTTATAGAGGGCGGAGGGAAGAGTACATTACTCATTGGACCATCTGGAGTAGGGAAAGGAGCATTGATCGCAGGACTCGCAGAACGTATGGTCGAAGAAAATGTTCCAGAAGTCTTGCAGGACAAACGACTCGTTAAAATTTCTATTCCGCATATTGTCTCTGGCGGTGAAGGTACAGCAGAGGAGCGTTTACTTTATGTGCTGCGTGAAGTTGGACAGTCCGGTAATATTATTCTTGTTATTGAAGGTATTGAGCAATTAGCTTTACAGTCAGGCCTTATTTCTGTACTTGTAACGGAACTTGAAAAACGATATACGTTTGTGATCGCAACAACGACTCCACAGGCATTTACACAGGTAATTGAAAAGACCTCGTTATTAACGGTATTTTCTTCATTGCGTGTAGCTGAGCCAAAACGTAAGGATGCCATTAAAGTACTTGGGTCTCGCATTGGGGGTATCGAATCGCAGAATAAGGTTATTTTTACCTATGAAGCATTGGCAGCACTTATTGATATGTCCATGCGATTCATGCATGACTCTTTCCTTCCGGATAAAGCGATTATACTTGCGCAAGAAGTAGGATTGAGTAAAGGAAAAGGTGGGGAAGATTGGCAAATGGTGACGGAACAAGATGTAGCAAAAATTGTTTCAGAAAAGACAAATATCCCTCTTGCGGATATGACGAAGGATGAAAAGTCCAAATTACTTAATTTAGAAGAGGAAATGCACAAAAGAATGGTTGGTCAGGATGATGCTGTTGCAGCGGTAGCCTCCGCTTTACGTAGAGCGCGTACACAATTACGGTCCACGAATAGACCGATTGCGAATTTTCTCTTTTTAGGATCGACCGGTGTTGGAAAAACCGAGCTTGCAAAAACTACGGCAGCAACGTATTTCAATAATGAAGAAGCGATGATTAGGTTTGATATGTCAGAGTATCAAGATAAGGGGTCGATTGAACGATTAATTGGCGGGACGAATCAAGCAGGACAATTAACAGAAGCGGTCCGGAAAGCGCCGTTTTCACTTGTTTTACTCGACGAATTAGAAAAGGCACATCCAGATATTTTGAATCTATTTTTACAGGTGATGGATGATGGGCGTTTAACGGATGGGACGGGGCGAACCATTGATTTCACAAATATCATTTTGATTGCGACGAGTAATGCAGGTACGGCGTATATTCAAGACGAGGTTGCAAAAGGGACGGATATTGATGTGATTAAGAATGCATTGATGGAGAATCAGTTACGGAAGGTGTATCGCCCAGAATTTTTGAATCGTTTCGATGGTGTGATGGTATTTAAGCCACTTTCAGAAGAGGATGTGATTGCAATTGCATATTTAATGATACAAAAAACAGTGCATCGTCTAGAAAAGCAGGGTATTCACTTTAAAGCAACGGATGAAGCAGTACATGAACTTGCGAAAAAGGGATATGATCCAAAATACGGTGCACGTCCATTGCGACGCGTCATTCAGGAAGAAGTAGATAATGCCATTGCGGACTTTTTGCTAAAGGGTGAAGTGGGGCGACGCGACACACTTATTTTACAAACGGATGGTCAAATTACGGTCGAGAAGGCAAGTAAACTTTAAAGAGAAAAACTTAGGTTTTCATTGACATTTTTGTATTTCTTTGTTATATTAAACCGTCATTTTCACATATTGATTGGAGGTTGTGATGACATGGTTGATTGCTTTGATGTGTTTGGTAACCGGTCTGTTGATTGGTGTCGCTGGAACGATTACTTGGACACGTGTGGAGGGTTCGGATACAGAGCAGGAGTCGGGCAGGCTGTCCTTTCTGATCAAGGGCAGGGAGGCTGGACTGGAATGGCTGCAGTCGGGGGAATTGAATTTAATACAAAAACCACCGGAATAGTCTGGTGGTTTTTGTTTTCCGAGCTTAAGTGTCGATCGACACTTAAATGGATAATTTATGAGTCATGCATAAATAAAGGTTCAATCTCGGGGACGTCAGGCGGAGCTAGAATCCGACCTGCATCCCGGTGCCACGCGAGCTTCTGCCAACACTCAACCATGAAGGTGAGTGGCATTATCAACTCGATCCAACATTTGTAGAGCTCCTGTAGAAGTGTGCACTCGTTCAGTTCTAACCCCCTGCGCAAACGGTGCAAGGGGTTTTTCTTTTCATCAATACCGTGCCATGCTAAGCTCTTTCTATATGGAATTTTGGTGGATATATCCAATTTTAGGGAGTGTATTACTCTCGCTTTCCTGTGTAGAGGTTATTCGGAGATTTGCGATTCGCTTTCATATTATTGACGAACCGTCTAGTCCAAGAAAAAAGCATTTGAAAGGAATTCCTCTTGGAGGGGGTGCGGCTATTTTTCTTTCTTTTTTTACCCTCCTTTTCATCACAGAATTTGCGACTGGATTTTTTACTATGGGAGCCATTGAACGATCTCAGCTCATCGCACTCGGTCTTGGAGGGATTGTGCTGATGGGGATGGGGTTTCTGGATGATAAATATGATTTACCTCCTAAAATTGCCATTTGGGGCCCTGTCGCTGCATCATTGATTGCGGCATTTTTTGGCATTGGATTTGAAAAAGTTACAAATCCTCTTGGGGGAATTTTATTGATTGATGCTTGGATGTCTTCACTCATTACGTTCATGTGGCTTTTAGTAATGATGTATACAACGAAATTACTAGATGGCTTGGATGGATTAGCATCAGGGGTCACAGTGATTGGGACGACGACAATCGCATTTTTGGCACTTTCTAGCACTTTTTATCAGCCAGATGTAGCGCTCATGTCTTTCATTGCAACGGCAGCGATTTTAGGTTTTTTGGTGTGGAATCTTCCACCCGCCTCTATATTTCTCGGTGATGGCGGAAGTGTTTTTCTTGGATATTTATTGGGTGCTCTTGCGATTATTTCAGGCAGTAAAGTGATGACGGCACTCCTGGTTATGGCGGTGCCGCTCCTCGATGTCATATTTGTTATTGCTCAGCGATACTATAAAAAACAGTCGGTTGTGGTAGGCGATCGGGCGCATTTGCATCATAAATTAGTAGACAGCGGATGGTCGACGCGCCAAGTACTCTTACTTTATTATTGTGTCGCCCTTGCTTTTGGATTGTTGACACTTGTGCTTGAAAGCTGGCAAAAGTTGATAGCTATTCTATTATTGTTTACACTTATGCTCATTGGAACACTTTATATTAATAAATACTATGAAAAAGATTTATAAAATAATTATTTCCGTTCTTGTTGTGGCTCTTTCAATTTTCATCGTCTTTGCGGCGACAGCTCGCTCTACAGAAACGATTGAAATTCTGGGTCAAGATATGCGTTTGATTGTTGCTAAAAATAGCCTATCACAAACAAAAGGGCTATCAGGAATTTCTCGTGAGGATTTCTTGGCGCAGGCAGATGGAATGCTATTTACGTTCAAGGATCAAAAAGAAAGAACATTTTGGATGAAAGGAATGGAGTTTAATATTGATATTGTGTGGTTGCGTGACGGGAAGGTGATGAAGGTTGAAACCAGTATTCCTGCACCAGAAAAAGGTGAGGAACCGCGTAAGATACATTCGGCGCCCTTTGAGGTAGATACCGTACTTGAATTACCAGAGGGTGGTGCGTATAGATATGGAATTGTTGTTGGACAAATGATTTCTGTACTAGAGCGATAATATTGACAGATTGATACGTATTTGCTAATATTCGCCCGTAATTAACTCGCATGTGCCAGGCTTAAACTCCATGAGTGCCTATCGCAGCGCATAGTATATATTAGATATGAAGGCAGTTATTAAAACTGGCGGGAAGCAATACCTTG
Organism: uncultured Gammaproteobacteria bacterium; assembly: GCA_964462325.1. Taxonomy (GTDB): domain Bacteria; phylum Patescibacteriota; class Patescibacteriia; order UBA9934; family UBA9934; genus CAYFMS01. The sequence goes on from CAYWYQ010000005.1 coordinate 10,323, forward strand.
TGAATGAGGGGTTGAAGCTCAGCGTAGAAAAGCTTGACCTCGAAGACGGAAAGACAATTGATTTCGAACCTTTGCTCGTTTTTGACGAAGAAGGAAAGGAAATCAAGGTTGGAACACCTCGTGTAATAGGTGCAAAAGTAACAGCAACCGTACTTGAAACCGGAAAAGGAAAGAAGATTTCAGTGATTAAATTCAAATCAAAGTCACGGTACCGACGTAATGTTGGTCACCGTCAGCCATTTACACGCATCGAAATTAACAAAATCTCAGCGTAAACAAAAAACTCCCTATGTTGGGGGTTTTTTGTTTGCAAAATGTCTATGTTTCGCGTCTGCCGAGCAGGGCGTCACCGAGCGTGACTTCATCCGCGTACTCAATATCAGCACCCATGGGGAGGCCTCTGGCTAATCTGGTTGTTTTCCGTCCGAGTTCTTTTACTTTTCGCGTGAGGTATAAAATAGTTGTTTCGCCATTTACATCAGGAGAAAATGCAAGAATAACTTCTTTAATTCTAGGGTCGGCTTCAATGTGCTGAAGTAATTCCACGACATGCAATGTTTCTGGTGTATCGCCTTCAATGGGGTTCAATGTTCCACCAAGAACAAAGTATTTACCCGTATAGGCATTAGTTGCTTCTATGGTTGAAATATCGCGTGCTTCTGCAACCACGCATAATTTTGTTGTTTCACGTTTTTCATCCGAACAAATTTCACACATAATATCTTCCGAATGTGTAAAACAAATTTTGCAATAATGAATTTTATTGAGCCCCTGTACCGCCTGAGCGAAGCGAATACGTTCCGTTTCTGAAAGTCGCATTATCGCATAAACATAACGAAGGGCCGTTTTAGGCCCCACGCCAGGGAGTCGCGTAAGTGAAGTAACTAAATTCTGAATGGGTGCAGGGAAGCGACGCATAAAGCGTAATGAATCCTATCCGAGCATGTCTTTAAGTGCATCTAATCCACCCATATCTTTCATACGCATAGCCATCTCTTTTTGTAATTTTTTTGTGGCATCATTGAATGCTTCTTTGATTGCAGACTCTGTTTCACTTGAAGAAAGTCCTTCTTCAACTTTTACGCCTTGAATTTTCTGATTTCCATCAATCGTAATCATAATTTTCTTTCCAGACGATTGTCCTACGACAATGACTTCTGCAAGTTGATTTTGCATTTGTTTTGCCTGCTTTCTTATATCGTTTACTTGTTTGAGTTTATTGAACATATCATTTTATTAGTAGAGGTTGGGGTTAGTGGTTAGGGTAGGTCTACGTCCGTATTGATCTTATCATAGCATTGAGCATTTTCATTATCTCATCCATATGTTTGGTGGCATTATTGTATAGTCTGATACCAGTCTATTTCAAGTGGTGGGCGACTGATAGAGATTTAGAGTTGTTACTTCGGCGGGATTCCAGTACCTTTTGGTGGTACGCCCGGAGGAAGCCCAATATTTGCCGGATTATGTATCTGTCCTCCACTAGGCGGGGGTGAATTCGGCTGGCGTCGTATTTCTAGGTTTCGAAAACTCGCTCTTTGTGCATCCCAAAATAAGGGTACAGTCCCTGTTGGTCCATTACGGTGTTTTGCAATATGCAATTCCCCAATGGTTTTATCTTCAGGAGATAATTCATCGGGTGTATAGTTTCTATCCACAGCTTTTCTATAAAGAAACATAACAATGTCGGCGTCTTGCTCAATGGAACCAGATTCCCGGAGATGGGAAAGTTTTGGAATCGCAGGCTTGGAATTTTCTACGGCACGAGAAAGCTGAGCAAGGGCAAGGACGGGTATTTCAAGTTCACGCGCAATTTGCTTTAGTCCACGCGAGATTTCGGCGACTTCTTGTGTTCTATTGTCCGAGTTTTTTGTGCGACCTTCCATGAGCTGTAAGTAGTCAATCACAATCATTCCCAGATTGTGTTCCGCCTTGAGTCGTCTTGCCTTCGTACGAATAGACATGATATTCGCCGTTGGAGAATCATCTATAAAAATAGGAGCCTCAGAAAGTACAGCTAATGCCTCACCGATTTTTGGGAAATCATCATCTCTTTCAGATAAACGCCCCGTTCGTAATTTCCATAAATCGATATTCCCCTGAGCACAAATCATACGATCAACAAGTTGTTCCTTACTCATTTCGAGTGAAAAGAATCCAACAGACTGTTTCGTTTTTATGGCAATATTTCGAATAAGATCGAGTGAAAAACTCGTTTTTCCTACAGAAGGACGTGCAGCAAGAATGACGAGATCAGATTTTTGCATGCCTGCGATAAGATTATCGAGTCCTGTGAATCCAGTAGGGAGACCTCGGAGTTTTCCTTTGTCACGGTGCAATTCGTCAATACGATCAAATGCTGTTGCTAAAACAGTACGCATCGGTACGAAACTTTGTTTGATGAAATTCGAGGAAACATTAAAAAGTTTTTGCTCGGCTTCATCTATGAGTACGTCGACATCCTCCCCTTCTTTATAAGCGAGCTCCGTGATGGTGGAAGAAGCTTTCAAAAGACGTCGAAGCGTTGCCTTCTTCTGAATAATCTCTCCGTAATAGCCAATGTTTGATGCGGTTGCAACGGCATTTGTTAATTCAACAAGTTTTGTTCGGCCCCCAACTTGTTTTATGAGTTTATTTTCCTCAAGTCGATTTCCTACCGTGAGTAAATCAATCGGTTCATGACGTTCAAATAATTCAAGACATGTTTCGAAAATAATACGGTGCGAATCTTTGTAAAAATCTTCTGACCGCACCATATCGACCACTTTCATTAAAGAGTCAGGTTCGATCAGAATAGATCCGATGAGTGATTCCTCGGCTTCAAGATTGTGTGGAGGAATTCTCCCAGAGATCTGCGTCATAGGTCTTCATCTTACGATGAGAAGGCGTGATTCGCAAGTGTATTTCTTGAGGATGAACCGTGGATACATGTTATAATTCGTTTGTAATATTATGCATGAATAAGCAATTTTGGCGAGGAGTGCAGACATCGGCAGGTTCCATCATAGGGGTTGGTATTTTCGGATTGCCATTTGTATTTTCTCAAGCTGGTTTTGTTATAGGTGTGGCTCATCTGGTATTAGGTGCATTACTATATTTGGTGGTGCTCATCATGTATGCAGAGGTTGTGATGCATACACCGGGACATAAACGATTAGTGGGTCTTGTCGGAAAATACATTGGCCCTCATGCAAGAATCCCTACCATGCTTGTTTCTTATGCACATGTTTGGGGGGCGATGGTTGCCTATATCATTATCGGGGGAGAATTTTTATATGCGCTATTTGGTCAGGGAGTTGGAGGACTTTTGGGGACGTATCAGGTCATTTTTGGTATTAGTATGTCTCTTGTGCTCATCGGGGGTCTGGGGTTTATTTCTCGTATAGAATCTATTTTTGTATGGGCGCTTCTCGGTTTATTGCTTTTGGTTGCACTCGGATCATTACCACATGCGGATCTTTCAAACCTTGCAACGATAGAGCCTAGAAACTGGTTTTTGCCATTCGGAGTAACGCTATTTGCTTTTGGTGGTGTCGCTGCACTTCCGGAAACGGCGGATGTACTTGGCAGGCAACGCTATTTATTACGGAGAACCGTTGCATACAGTATACTCATTGTGTCGATTGTCTATATTATTTTTTCTGGAGTCGTCGTTGCGGTAACAGGGCTAGAAACAACGCAAGAATCTATTTTAGGACTTGGGAGCGTTATTGGAGATTGGGCGATTACTGTCGGGGCAATCATTGGACTATTTTCTGTCTTTACCAGTTTTATTGTTCTAGGAGTATCGGTGATGGATAGTCTGATTTATGATTATAAAATGCGCTATATGCCCGCATGGTTTATTGCGGTTGCATTTCCATTTGTCGCGTATCTTTTTGGAGCAAAAAACTTTATTAATGTTATCGGATTTACTGGTGCTGTCCTTGGAACGATTGTCGCTCTTACCGTTATCTATTTGTATAAAAAAGCAAAAAGGGATGTGTGCATCCCTAAAAATTGTTTATTGATTCCTCAATGGGTCACATATGTCGTGACGGCAATATTTATCGCTGGAATGATTTTAACGCTCATCTCTTGAGCGCTTCTGAATTTCAAATACCTTTAATACATTAAGGAGAAGATAAGCAACGGTGAGTGGTCCAACGCCACCTGGAACAGGACTTGCAAACGCAGATTTTATTTTCCCTGATCGTGCAATATCGCCTCGAACCTTTCCGTCTACACGATTTGTTCCTACATCTATCACGATGGAACCTTCTTTTATCATGTCCTCGTTAATGAACCCTGCTCTTCCAATAGCGACAACGAGGATATCTGCTACTCGGCACTTTGCGGCAAATGCAGAGCTGTCAGGGTGTAAGTATTGTCCTGTAATACCAGATTCTTCCATGAGTTTGATGATTGGCTTTGAAAAAATATCATTATTACTCACGATGATTGCTGATTTTCCGCGGAGAGGTTGATGAGATGCTTGAATGAGTCGCATGATCGCGAGGGCGACAGGTGGCACCAATCCTTGTTTTCCCTCAAGTAATGCCTGCAAATTTTCTTTCTTGAATCCATCCACGTCTTTGTTGGTATGAATGGTAGCGATGATAGTATCTTCATTGAATTTTTCAGGAAGAGGAAGTTGAACGAGGATTCCGTGAATATCTTCACGCTTATTGAATTCCTGCACTTTCTTTTCAATATCACTTTGTCGATGTGCTTCTGTAAATATTGCTTTTTCCACAAAGATTCCAGCCTCTTTCGCTGCTTGCTCCTTTAATCCAACATAAAGTTCAGAGGCAGGATCGTCACCAACTAAAATAACACCTAAACCAAGTGCTTTGCCGGTTTTACTAATACGATTTGCAACTTTTTCACGTATATTTGTTGCAAGAATTCTTCCTTTTAACCATTCAGTCATATCGTCAGGAGTATAGCGTAAAAGACATATTTTTACTAGCAATTATTCCTTCGAGGTGCTTAAAGCGAAAATAGTATTAAAAAAGAGGCTAATATTAGGTAAGTATATTGACATTATGTGAATTTTGTGCTAAGGTTGGCGGTCGGTCGAACATTTACAACTTGGAGGAAATAATGTTTTACGACTATGGTAGCGTGGGTACGCATGCGAATCCACATCTCGACGAGACGATTGCGATCGCGATCGCACGTCTTGCGGGGGGACTGCCTCTTTCGGCTGAGCTGTCTTTTCTGAGAAGGGAAGATGGAGGGCAGAAAGGTCGATTGGATATCGGCTTCGGTGGCGGTCGTTTCGACGAGCACAAGAAGGACGGTCGACTCGAAGGTGAGTGTAGTGCACGCCTGGTCGCGGAAGCGATTGGTATTGCGCGGGATGAGAAATGGATGTCGGTGATCGAAGGCGCACGCCTTCGGGACACGACGACTGGTTGGGGAGGTGAAGATCTCTCCACGATCATCAAAAACCTCGCTCGTTTCAGCGATGACTTCCATTCGGGAGATGTGGTTGATTGGACGACGCGCATTGTGCATGCATTCACGCATGACGAGGGGGTCAAGCGTCCAGTTTTGAGTGCGAAGGGACTTGGTCTCTGTGCGCTCGATTCGGAAGAGCTTTCGCGCGTGACGTGCATTATTCTGCCGGTAGGGTTCACTCTGAAGCAGGCGATCATGGCATGGTTCATGCGAAAGTGTCACGGAGCATTCGGGATTGCGAGCAAGCCCCGAGTGGTTGTCGCACATTCGCAGAAGGATCTTGATCAACTCGCAAGACAAGGATCGATTCTGTTCATTGGGCCAGAAGGTCAGGTGGACGGAATGGGGACGATCGCCGAATTCTTCAGTGAAAACCTCGGGTTGCACACAAGGGGCATGAAGAACTACATGACATTCGTGAAGAAATTCGACAAGGCATGCTCCGCCGAAGGAGCAGAGTCTGGGTTGATCAAGGATCCGAAGAAGATCTTCCAGCTGGCGAATGTGGTCGGAAGGCTGCAAGCAGTGGCGGTAGAGGAATATCTTCCGTTCACGCAGTACGACTTGCTGAACTTCGTGTTCGGCATGCTGGATGCGAGTGATCGGTGGATGTTCGAGTATCATGTGCTGTGTCCTGAAGAGGTAAGGGAAAAGCATGTGAAGTTCTATCTGCCGGATTGTGGTGAACTTTTGTGGCGGGATCTTGCGAAGACTCGTCCGAGTGATCGGAAGGAACAGCATGCACCTGTTGTAATTGCTGTCGCGTATACGGATCTGTCGACGATGTCGGTATATCTACGTGATCGTTATGGTGTGGACGTGTACTTGCAGAAGAACCGTTCCCAGAACCTGATGGTTACAGCGAATACGTCTTCCAAGCGATTGCAGGGAAAGGAGGGTTCGCGTTCGGTTCTCGACGTCATCGCGGAGTACTTGGTTGCTGCCGAGTGCGCGGCGCATGGAGTTGTCGGAGAGGTAAGAGAGTCCGCAATCAAGCAATTCCGGATAATGAGGGACAAGGAAACCTCCTTCGACTTGCCAGGAGGCAAGGGCGTAGAGTGGTACTATGCATGGGGAAGTATGATCCTGAACGGATCTGACCTTTCGCATGAGGCGACGCCGACATGTCTGTCAATGGGACAGGTATTTGGCATCATAGCTCTTGCGGTGAGGCAATTCATCGAAGAACAGAAGAGATTGCGTGACGAAAAGCGCAGGATCGGACGTTCCTTCATTCATGGAGAACAACTCGGTTACTGACGAGCAAACGGCTTGTTGGTGACTAAAGACCCCCAATCACAACGGGGGTCTTTTTCTTTTCCTCCGCTTGTATATGAGCGACCTATCGGCTCATAATCTCGGATTTGTCCTCACTGTACGTTTCAGTACAGCTGCGGAAGGTTCTTGTCTTTCACCT
>CAYWYQ010000005.1:17194-40418 GCA_964462325.1 uncultured Gammaproteobacteria bacterium
AAAGACCCCCAATCACAACGGGGGTCTTTTTCTTTTCCGTTTATATACTGGCGTACTTTACATTCACGCTTTGTGGTCCCCTGCCTGCTGGCAGGCAGGTCACTGTACGTTTCAGTACAGCTGCGGAAATCCTCGATTCTTTACCGATATCTCATCTCATATCCTTCACGGACGGTTTAGTAAGTAGGGTGTAGGAAGTAGGGTGTAGCGTATTAGCTTCTTGTCATTCCGGACAAGATCCGGAATCTCCTGTTTGTATAAGGGATCCCTGCCTGCTGGCAGGTCGCTCCATGTACGTATCAGTACACTCCGCTACGGTCCTCGAACTTCGTACAAATTTCATTCCATTTTCTGCGCGGTCATGGATTCGTTGCTGAAAGAGATGTCCGACTTCAATCAGCGGAGCTGATTCAGTCGGCACATCAGACTGGTCGCTCTTGAAAGGTCCGTACCTCAAGCGAGAGGTCGGACATTAAGTCATATTGATTCAGTCGGTACCTCAGATCAGATCGCTGCCTATCGAAAGGTCGATACCTCTGAAAGAGGTCCGTAAAAGAGGTCCGACATTGGTGTGCATAAGTATGTCCGACCTCGGGCCCTGGTCTTATACTTCCCCCTCTTTGTATTTAAATGTTTTGTCCTATTATTGTGGATAAGTAGGTCGGACCTTGAGGTCGGACCTTGCTTCATGAGATTCCATTTAAGTGTCGATCGACACTTAGGTGCGGAAAATGAAAATCGACTTGAGAAAGTCGGATTTTATGGTAAACGTTTTTAACGTCTGTCATTTTCGTTAGTACGATAAGTTGTCGTACAGTGGGAAATCTTTTGTAAACTTGTTTACTTCATTACGAATAGATGCAAGTACTTCTTCATTGTCATGATTCGTGATTGCATCATGCATCCATGTAGCTACTTTTTTCATATCGTCTTCTTTCATGCCTCTTGTTGTAAGTGCAGGCGTTCCAATTCGAATACCGGAAGGGTCCATTGGGGAGCGCGGGTCATCCGGAATCATATTTTTATTCACGGTTATTCCTGACTTGTCTAATGCTTCTTCCGCTTCAGCGCCCGTGACCCCAAAGGGGGTGACATCAATCAATAATAAGTGATTATCCGTACCGCCGAACATCATTGTATAACCATGCTGTCTAAATTCGTCCTCCAATACCTTGGCGTTTTTCTTGATCTGTTTCGCATACTCCTTAAATTCTGGAAGAAGAGCTTCCTTAAATGCGACAGCTTTCGCGGCGATATTATTTTCATGCGGTCCGCCCTGTAGTCCTGGGAACACCGCTTTATTCACGGCTTTAGCATACTTCTTTTTACACATAATCATTCCACCACGAGGTCCGCGTAATGTTTTATGTGTTGTTGTCGTTACGACATCGAAATACGGAACAGGGTTATTCATTTCTCCAGCGGCAATGAGTCCCGCAATATGGGCAATATCTGCCATGGTGAGAGCTCCCACTTCATCTGCAATTTCCTGTACGCGCTGAAAATCTATTTCTCGTGAATAGGCAGAATACCCAACCAGAATTAATTTTGGCTTATGTTCAAGCGCCATTTCACGCAATTGCTCTAAATCAAGAAGTCCATCCGCATTCGTTTTATATCGAACGAAATTATAGATTTTGGAGGATTGAGTAACAGGATGCCCATGCGTTAAATGTCCGCCATGCGAAAGATCCATGCCAAGAATAGTGTCTCCGGGTTTGAGTAATGCTTCATAGGCCGCAATATTTGCCGGAGCCCCTGAATGTGGTTGTACATTCACATGTTCAGCATCAAATAATTTTTTTGCCCGATCAATCGCGAGTTGCTCAATCGTATCGATATGCTCACAACCGCCATAGTATCGTTTGCCAGGATACCCCTCGGCATATTTATTCGTTGCGACAGAACCGAGCGCTTCAAGTACGGCCGGGGAAACAAAATTTTCAGAGGGGATCATTTCAAGTCCTTCGCGCTGCCTTGTGAGTTCTTTCTGCATTGCGTCTGCAATATCTGGATCAAATTCTCGGATAGTCATATTGAATTGATTTTAGAACAGGGTACTTTATAGAGTTATGTTAGCTGATTCATGTTTAACACGAAAACAAAATAGAAAATAATGTGGATAAACAATACATGTTACGGTAATATGTGTCAGTTGTGATAAAATTAGTGTAATTAAACAAACTGTTTTAAATTATATGGCGAAATCTAATCTCCTGACTGAATCTGCGCAATATGGAACGACTCAATTTGCATCTATTGGGAAAAATGATTATGCATGGGTGAAAACGAAAGGGGTGTCATGTCCTTCTCCTGTCTTTCAACTTGGCTATAATACACAGTGCATTAATAACAATGTAAAATTCAGCACGGATGTGGATAGTATTCTAGCTTCTCTAGAAGCTCTTTAGTACAAGCTTTACCATTCTGGTTGTAATGATTAATATGGTTGAAATGAATATGAATGTAAAAAAGGTACACATGATAGGAATAGGGGGGATTGGAACTTCAGCAGCTGCGAAGTACTTTTTGGCGCAAGGCGCAGAAGTGTCAGGTTCGGATATGTATGAATCTGCAATCCTTGACGACTTAAGGTCGCGCGGAGCTGTCATATCTATTGGACATGCGCCAGAAAATATTTCAGAAGGTGTTGAGCTGATTGTGCATACTCCAGCCGCAAAAGAAGAAAATGTAGAACGTCTTGAAGCGAAGAATAGAAATATTCGTGACGTATCTTATCCTGAATTTTTAGGGGAATTAGCAAAAACAAAAAAGACCATTGCGGTGAGCGGGACAAATGGGAAAAGTACAACAACAGCAATGATTGCAAAGATTCTCATCGAGGCAGGGTATGACCCCCTCGTCTTTTTAGGAACGCAGTCTTCTGATCTTTCTGATGGTAATTTTAACGATGGAAAAGGAATATGGATGATTGTAGAGGCATGTGAATACCAAGATGGAATGCTTAATATCATTCCAAACATTGCCGTCATAACGAATATAGAAGCAGATCACCTCGATTATTTCCGAGATATTGCACATATAGAAGAAAGTTTTCAGAAATGGGTGAGTACGGTTCATCCATTTGAAGGAACCGTTGTTTTGAATGCTCAAGATATATCTTCACAAAATATATCAGCAGAAAATACGATGAAGTTTTCATTTGAGCATCGTTCTTCTGGGGCTGGAATACAAAGTTTTAAAGTAAAATCAGAAGGGCAGTTTTCTGAAAATGCATCTATACAATTACTCATTCCGGGGGCATTTAATGCTGCGAATGCTTCTGCAGCGTTTTCAGCAGCGAAAGCAGCGGGAGTGAATACCAATATCATTAAGGACGCTCTTAAAACATTTAAAGGAACATGGCGTCGTTTTGAACATGTAGGTGCATGGAAAGGGGCAGAAATTTACAGTGATTATGCCCATCATCCAACGGCAGTGAAGGGGGCAGTAGAGGCGTTTAAAGAATTTTATCCTAAAAAACGTTTGATTATTGTATTTGAGCCTCATCAGCATTCTCGTACGAAAGAGTTATTTGATGAGTTTATTGCATCGTTTTCGGATGTGGATATACTCATTCTCTCTGAAATTTATAAAGTAGAAGGACGGACGGAAGACGATAGCGTTACATCGGAAGAGTTGGCGGTTGCAGTAAAGAAAACGTTTGCAGAAAAACAGGTAGAGTATGCCGCGAATCAGAAAGCAGCAGAAGAAAAACTAGAATCTATCGCACAAGAAGGTGATGTGATCGTTATTATGGGAGCTGGTCCGATTGATGCACTTGCTCGTGAGTTAGTATCATTATGAATATTGAACAGGAATTAGAAACAGTATTTGGTGAAAGGTTAAAAAAAGATGAGCCGATGGCGAAACATCTTAATTTTCGCATTGGGGGTCCCGCGAAATACTTTGTTGAAATAAAATCAGTTGAGGAATTACAAGAAACTCTTTCCATGATTAAGCAATACGATATACCGTATTTTATTCTTGGAGGAGGTTCGAATACGGTATTTAGTGACGAACCATTTGAGGGCATTGTGCTAAAAATGGCAATGAGGAAACATGAAATCGATGGGACAATGGTGATGGCTGAGGCTGGTGTTTTGTCGGTGGCTCTCGCGCGAGCAACGGCAAATGCTGGCTTAAAAGGGTTCACATGGGCGATCTCACTTCCGGGAACTATTGGAGGTGCGGTACGCGGTAATGCTGGTTGTTTTGGAGGAGAAATAAAGGATAATTTATTAAAAGCAGAAGTAGTGCGGGATGGAGAAATAATTGAATTATCTAATAAAGAATTACAATTTGGCTATCGTGAATCAATTATTAAGCACAATAATGACATTGTACTTAGGGCATGGTTTGCTCTTGAAGAAGGGGATGCGGAAGCGTTAAAGCAAGAATTGATTGATACGGTGACGAAAAGAAAAGATACGCAGCCCCTGCATGCAGGGTCGGCGGGATGTATGTTTAAAAATCATGAAACAAGTACGGATGAAATGCATACATTGATGAAAAAATTAGATATTCCAGAATCGATGCAAAAGATGAATCGAATCTCTGCCGGATGGATTATTGATCAATTACAATTAAAAGGCACAAGAATTGGTGATGCTGAAATAAGTAATGAACATGGAAATTTCTTGATCAATCACGGAAATGCAAGCTCGGAGGACATAGGAAAACTCATCACGCTTGTGAAGGAGAAGGTTGAGGAGACTTATGATATAAAACTCGAAGAGGAGGTTAAGTTAATATAATTATGGAAAAAAGATGGCGGGGTAGGAATATACAGAAAGGGATTGAAGGAATTGATTCTGAAGTGATAAAAAGGTATAAACCTAAATTTCTTGGCATGGGAGGAGAGCAAGTTGTCTTTGAAGTTCCTAAAAATCCATCAGTTGTTGTAAAGGTTCATAAGCAACTTATAAACAGCTATTTACAATATCGAGCATCAAATCGATATACAGAAGGGTCATTTCCGCCAGAGGTGCAGAAAAAAATTGAAGAGGTACTTGAGAATTTTCGAGAAAGACGCAAAGAGGTTGCAAAATATTTTGGTGGTCACACCCTGAGGCAAAAAGAGTATTTTGGGCAGATCCCTATGAGTTATGAGGTCGCAAAAGAGGTTTTGGGAGATACGGTGACGAATTTCCCTCAGAATGAAGAGCAAATTGATGTTCATACAGTATTACGCATACAAGAAAAATTACCGGAATTTGCGAATGACGAAGACATGAGATCTCTCAATGGACGTTATATTGAGTTTGTACTCGGTGATCGTATTAAGGAGAAGGAATATGAACATCTCTATAAAGAACTTGTTCTTAATGAAGAGACATCTGATTACGATGGATCACTCTTCTTTGAGACGATACCAGAAAGTACTAGAAATATATTAGAACGTTCGAAGGATGATAAGGATCTGGAGCAGGCATTGAAAGATTTCACGATACGCGCAGTGAAAATGGCGAATGAAACAGGACATATTTTAGATATTGCCGGCGAGGGCAATGTACGATTTTTTATGAATGAGCAAGGTGATTGGGATTACCTGATGCCAGATGCTGTTTACCCAAGTACGAAGACATTGGGTCCTATCGACAGAATAAAGAGTATAAAGTTGCCGATCTCGAATAATAGTGAGATGAACGCATTATTGAATGTTATGCTATTTACAAGAACAATAAATGGAGTAGCACGATTTCTTGGCTTGGCAGATCGCGTACATTCCTTGAAAGGGGACGATCCTACAATTTCTGAACTATACAAGACAATGTATGAGCGTTATTCTACTCATGCGAGTACAGGGCAAGAGACTCGCGTGGAACCAATAAATTTAAAATGATTTTCTTATGCAGATCGTAGAAATTTCAGGAACAAATATGGATTTAACGGAGGCGATCAAGTCACGTGTTGAACGTGCGCTCGCAAAGGTTGCTAAATTAACACAAAAATTAGAACCTGCAGATATCCGCGTTGATGTTGGAAAAACGTCGCAACATCATCAAAAAGGAGATGTATTTAAAGCGGAATATAATTTAACGATTCCAGGAACGATGATTAGAGCGGAAGCGACGATGGACGATTTATATGCCGCTATCGATAAAGCATCGGACGATTTAAGACGCCAAGTGAAGAAATATAAAGATAAATTACAGGATGCAGATAGGGTCGTAATGGAAAGCTCGCATCTCGAGCATGAGGAAGAATCCTAGCGTATAATTGAAAAGGTGAATTGCTTACTTGTAGGTAATTCACTTTTTTGTAGCACGCTGATCCTAGACATGATACAAAAATGCTCAAAGTATTGATTTTTTTTTGTAAAAAAGGCACAATGCGCGTGAAATAAAACTCGGTATACACGCATAGAATAAACATATGAAGAAGTTTTTAAAGGTTATTTTTGGAGATCCGAATAAAAAAATTTTACAAAAACTTGAATCAGAAGTGCAGAAAATCAATATATTGGAAGCAGATATATCTGCACTCAATGATGATGATTTGAAAAAGAAAACTGTTGAATTTAAAGAGAGGATCGCTTCAGGTGAAACACTTGACGATATTGCCTATGAAGCATTTGCCGTCGTGCGTGAAGCAGCAAAACGGACACTTGATCAGCGGCATTACGACGTGCAGTTAATCGGTGGACTTACATTGCATCGCGGGCAAATTGCGGAAATGCGTACGGGTGAAGGTAAGACCCTTACTTCAACCTTACCGACATATCTAAATGCCCTTGAAGGAAAGGGAGTCCATGTCGTGACAGTAAATGATTATTTAGCAAAGCGTGATGCGGTTTGGATGGGAGAGGTATTTCATAAACTTGGCTTAACACTTGGTGTTATCCAGCATGAAGGTGGTTATATTTACGACGAAACATTCAAAGCGGATGCGCAAGATGAACAAGAAAAAGAGGAAACAGGTTCCTTTAAAGTTCAAATGGATTATTTACGGCCGGTAGACCGTAAGCAGGCTTATGCAGCTGATATAACGTATGGAACAAATAATCAATTCGGATTTGATTATTTGCGAGATAATATGGCGACGAGTAAAGAGGCAATGGTTCAAAGAGAATTGCATTATGCTATTGTCGATGAAATTGATTCCATCCTGATCGATGAGGCACGTACTCCACTTATCATTAGTGCTCCAGCGGAAGGAGCTGCGGACTTGTATTACAAATTTGCTGGTATCGCAAAAACATTAAAACGAGATGAACATTACAATGTTGACGAGAAAATGCGTGTCGCGACATTTACGGATGAGGGGTTAAAATGGGTTGAAAAAGCATTAGGGGTAGAAAATTTATATGCGGGTGGTTTTCATTTGATTCATCATGCAGAACAGGCGCTAAAAGCAGAAGCAGTATTCAAGAAAGATAAGGATTATGTGGTCCAAGATGGCGCCGTAAATATTGTTGATGAATTTACCGGTCGTATTATGGAAGGGCGGCGTTACAGTGAAGGGTTGCATCAGGCGATTGAAGCAAAAGAAGGTGTAGACATTAAACGAGAGAGTAAAACACTTGCGACAATTACCTTTCAAAACTATTTCAAAATGTACAATAAGCTGTCTGGAATGACAGGGACAGCGGAAACAGAAGCGGAAGAATTTGCGAAGATTTATAATCTTGATGTCATTGTTGTGCCGACAAATAAACCGATTGCCAGAATTGATGCACAAGATAAAATTTTTAAAACAGAAATAGGAAAGTTTAAGGCATTAATTCAAGAGGTGAAACAACGTCAGGAAAAGGGACAACCTGTTTTGATTGGTACGGCATCCATTGAGAAGAATGAGCTTGTACATGAACTACTTAAAAAAGCAGGGGTGAAGCATGAGATGCTTAATGCAAAAAATCATGAACGTGAAGCTCAAATTATTGCACAAGCTGGAACGCCGGGATCGGTAACGGTAGCCACGAATATGGCCGGACGTGGTGTGGACATCAAATTGGGAGGAAATCCAAGTGTCGAAGGCTTGTATGAAAAAGTGAAAGAGCTCGGAGGATTATGTGTACTTGGAACAGAAAGGCACGAAGCAAGGCGTATTGATAACCAGCTCCGAGGACGAGCAGGGCGTCAGGGGGATCCTGGATTTACGCAATTCTATGTTTCCATGGAAGATGATTTGATGCGTATTTTTGGAGGAGATCGCATGAAAAAAGTGATGGATTCACTAGGTGTTCGGGATGACCAGCCGGTGGAAAGTAAAATGATTTCACGTTCGCTCGAGAAATCTCAGGAACGTGTCGAAGGACATAATTTTGATGCGAGAAAACGTGTACTTGATTATGATGAAGTTTTAAATAAGCATCGAAATTCTATTTATATCCGTCGGCGAAACATGTTATTAAATGATGATTATGATGCACGTAAAGACTTGCGTGAAATGATTGAGTCTGAAATTGAAAGAGTTATTCTTTTTCATACAGGTGATGTTGCTGAAATTGATATAACCGGAGATTTGGTGGAACAAAAAGTGCGAGGAGATTGGGATCCAGCAGAAATTACAGAAGTATTGAATACTATTACGACGATTCCTGACGAACTATCTAGACGCATCAAAGAAGAGTTTAATGAGGTTTCAAAAGATAAGGAGCGTTTAGCACAGCAACGGACGAGTGTTATTGATGGATTTATGAAATTCATCGACGGAAAGTTTGGGAAATATGACGAAGTATTTAAGGACGAAGATAGATTCTTGAAGACAATACGTATGGTCATATTGCGCAACATTGATACTGCATGGGTACAGCACTTAGAAACGATGCGGTATTTACGTCGAAGTATTGGACTGCGTGGCTATGGTCAGCGCGATCCACTTGTGGAGTATAATCGAGAGTCATTTGGAGTTTTTAATGCGATGAACCAAGATATTGAGCATAAGGTTGTCTATTCTGCTCTCAAGATTTTAGATCAGTCCGTCGTAGCACAGAAAGCAATTGAACTCGCTCCCAGTGTTCTTGATCGAGCAAATCTTCAGTTGCAAGGAGCACAAAAAACTATGGAAAGAAAACATGCGGATTCACGAACAGCACAAAAGGCGCAGCGAGCAGCGGCGAAGTTGCTTGCGAGAAGAACGTCAGGGAAACAGGGGCCTTCTGACGCTGCGAGAGCGAAAGCGCGCAAGAAACGAAAAAAGAAATAGATAAGGGTGTAGGGAGTGGTCGAATAGCAAACTAATTAGCTCTTTAGCTTTTAGCGACTTAGCTCTTAGTGCACACCGTCATTCAGGACTTGCTCCAGAATCTAGCATATCCTGTTAAGTAGATTTCCCTACTCATTTTATTCGTCGAAATGACAGAAGAGCGTAGAATCTTGCCCGAGGTTCAACCTCGAGGTTCAACCTCCAATAAAATAATGTGGATAAGTAGGTCAGACCTTGGTGTGAATTAGGTCAGATATTGGAGTAGATTGAGACCTTGAAATGTACTGATGTTAGAGCAATAACATGAAATGTTAGGATGAAATATATTGACATGTTACTTTTTATTATATATTTATTATTCCATGGATACAGTTGAAAAAGTACTTCGTGATATTGAATTACTTGATAAGGATTTTCGTGCGAATGGCATTTCTGATGCATATAAAAAGAAATGGAATGTGGTCACAAATGTTGGTCCGTGGACGATTGGTCTGGAAACGGTAGATTTGTTACGAACACTTATCGGGAAATATCGTCCAAAAAATATCGTCGAAATTGGAACATCGGTTGGTTATTCTACGATTATTATGGCAAAGGCGGCATCGAAATTTAGCGCCAAGGTTACTTCAATTGAACTGGAAGAATACAAATACAAAGAAGCGCGGGAAAATCTGGCTAAAACTTCTCTTGAAAATGTAGAACTAGTTCATGATGATGCGTCGGAGGTATTAAAGACATGGAATGAGCCAATAGATTTCTTTTTTCTTGATGGGAATAAAAGGGGATATTTGACGCAATTTCAATTAGCGGAACCATATTTTTCTGATGATGTCATTATTATTGCAGATAATGTGAATGACATGAGAAAACAAGTGCAGGATTTTCTTGATTATATGCAATCTCATGCAAACTACATGGTAGAAGTCTTGGAGATTGATCATGGGGTTTTGTTAGCGAAAAAATATTTAAGTCCGACTTAAAAGCGATGATTTAAGTCGGACTTAAAAAATGTGTTGAATCAGATTGTGGACATTTCATTTTTTTTGAACAATTTATTATATGGTATTGCATATGAATAAAAGAAAAAAGACGGGAATTGTATTTTTGGTACTGCCATTGTTATTGCCTATTTCATCAGCAGCATTCGCCATTATCTCATTCATTGCACAGGCTGCAGGAACGAGCGAAGGAGCTGTGTATGCAGTCGTACACGTCCTACTTCCAATACTTGGGATTGTCGGGCTCATGGGAATTTTCTTATTTCCTGTAGGGCTTTATCTATTGCTCGTGAATAAAAAGTAAGAAAGAGCCTTTAAGGCTCTTATTTAAACGGGTTGATTAACCAAGAATTTTGATTTTTTCCCTTTACGCATTTCGCGTCGTTCTGCATCCGGTAACTGCATAATCTTTACACATTCATAACTACAGCATTTCTGCATCTCTTTCTGACACTCTACACATTGAATGAATAAGACATGACATATTTCATTCGGGCAATCAACATGTGTATTCGCGGGCTGTTTACAATTATGACAGGTTCCGAGCACATCATCCGTAATTGCTTCCGCTATGCGTCCATCGAAGACAAAGTTCTTTCCAATGTATTTTGTGTCCATTTTTTTCTTTTTCACATCTTCTGCATATTGGATGATTCCACCATGCAATTGATTCACATCTTTAAAACCATGTTGTTTCAAATAAGCACTGGTAGGTTCACAGCGAATTCCACCTGTGCAGTAAAGTAGTATCTTCTCTTCTTCTTTCCCTTTTAATTCTTCGAGTACTTTTGGTAATTCCTCTCTAAATGTATTTACTTCGGGCGTGATTGCTCCTTCAAAATGACCAATTTCACTTTCGTAACCATTGCGCATATCAACAATGGTTGCTCCGTCTTCTATGGCTTTATTATATTCTTCTGCAGATAAATGCGGTCCCACCTCTGCTACGGTCATGTCTAAATCTTGAATGCCATGCGCTAATATATGATCTCGGACTTTGATGGTTAATTTCCAGAAAGAGATTTCCGGTTCTTCGAGGGCAAATTTAAATGGCACATCCTTAAATTCTGGAATAATATCTACGATCATGCGAAAGGCATCTACTTTATGTTCTGGAACGGAAAGCTGTGCATTGATTCCTTCTTCGGCAATGTAAATACGTCCAAGGACATCGAGCCCGCTCCACAGAATATAGAGACGATCACGCAATCCCTGAACATTCTTCAGTTCAGTATATTTATAAAAAGAAATCGTTTTACGTTTAAAGGGCTCTGCTTCGACACGTTTCAAGCACTCTTCTTTACTATAAAGATTTCGTAATTGCTGCATATTAGTTGAAAAAATACCTAAAATAGAGTAAAAAGTCAATGAAAGGAGGAATGGTAATGAGCGAACAAGAATTGCAGACACGTATTCCGGTGAGCGGACGGCCAATACGTCGAAACCACTTTACTGGCATTGTGTTCATATTTGTACATGATGCACCGATTGCAGTCATGGGGTGCTCTCACTGCTATACGTCAAAAGCCGGGGGGAGTTGTGGTGCGCTAAAAAAACTGGAAGGATTTAAGTACAAGTGTCTTTCTTGTGAAGAGGTAATAAACGCATAAAGTGATATGGAGGGGTATAGAAAAGCATAACTCGGCAATCATGCCGGGTTTTTTTAAAAAACCACCTTCTAGAGGTGGTTCAGTACGAGCTTTGCTACATTGTAGATGCCTTGTTCATGCGGACGAATGGTACGATCAAGATTGTGAACCACGATGTCAGGATTGTGTACCCATATATTATTATATATTCCGTCCATTGTCGTAAGAACAGTTCCGATACAGGTGATTCCTGCTCTTCGAAAAGCTCTGAGCCACGACACTATCTCTGTATCACTATGACCAACGTACAAGGCATGTGTGCCCTCTGACATCATCAGTGAGAGGTGCTTATTCCGGATATTTCCTGGCAAGTCCCCCAGCACGATCCGAGAGGGATCTGATGCAAAACTAGTTATTACATGACGAATGTCCTCCTCATTAGCATCAAAATTTTTCTGCCTTGATTCCCATGGTTTTTGACCGGTAAGTGGCTTATGCGTGTCGCTATATACATCGATTTCATATGCACACACTGTGAAGCCCTTCTCTACGAGTACGCGCTGAAGGCCGATGGTCAACGTTGATTTTCCACTATTTGCAGGCCCTCCAATCAGCAATCTCATGGAGGTAGTTATTTGGGTGTTTGGCGCTACATTCATGTTTCCCCCATGCATTTTGCATAATACATACAGAATGCATCAGGCGAGGTGTTCATCTGTTTGTAGTAATCTTCTCTTAAAGTGAATCGTGGAGGCATTAAGCCGTGACGAAGCAGGAAGTATGCTCCTAATGAACGCGTCATACGCCCGCAGGCGTCAGGGTAGGGATGCAAAATAAAGTCGAGCTGGTACTCGAGCATTGCAGCGAACCGAATCGGTTCGCTTACTATATCGCACTCTCTGACGATCCAGTTTCTTAATTTCTGCATTTGAACAGGAATAAGTTCATGTCTGATGCCGTAGTGTGCGCCTGTGGGGCTAGTTCTATAGATGTCTTGGGTATTAATCCCGCGAGACACTATAGTAAATAGTTGTTGCTCGAATTTGAACAATTCCGTCAGTGACAAGGTACTTTCTCGATGCTCCCAAATGAAGCGAGCACTTTGACGAATATTGCAATCAACCTGCTTGATTAGCGACGCCGGTTCCACATGAGTAGCTGGTTTTCCGGGACGATCTGACCCACTAATTATACCTGTATTTGCGGTGCGACTCGTTGTGAGAATCGCATGACGAAACCGCTTGAAAAATTCGTCTTTCATCGTTCAACTCTCCACTTCAAGTTTGAGTTTATTGTAAAGGTTCTCATCTATGTTTTCTGCGATTGGGAGAAAAAAGTCAATTGTTTTCTGTGCATAAGATTGAACAAAATCTGCATGATTATCCCTGATGGCATGCATGGACCTACAATTATCTAGTCGATCAATCAGTTTTACGATCTGTGCTTTTGGCGGACTTTTTCTAATCTTGACAAGAAAATTCTTTGTATCAATCTCATCTGATTCTGATGTAACCCATTGAATGATATTTAATGTATCCGTGTTACAAACAGATAAAATCTCTTGTTCGCTGATATCGGTATCCTCAAGTAAGTCATGCATGCACAGTGCTTTCAGTGTAGATGCGTCTGTTATTTTAAACTCAAGAATAGCAGAAAGAAGTACGCGATAAATATGTACGAGTTGCGTTTCTTGTATACGCTTCTGACCCGCATGGTATTTCTGCGTAAGGGTGAGTGATGGAAGTATAGATTCAGGTAGGTGCTTTTGAAGCTCAGACAAGACCTCTTCCGTATTTGATGAATAGTGCCATTTCATATGAAGTGTTGCTCTTATGTTATAATCACGTCCGTAAATTATCAACTATGGCAAAATTAGAAGAAGTATATACAAGGCTCACACAAAATAAACGACAGATGAGAGAATTACGAAAAATGATTCAAGATGAGTTATCTCATTCAGAACGCTACGGTGAATTAAAAGATGAAGTGAAGCGATTACGAGAGGAAATGAAAGGGATTGAAAATGAAGTAAAGGCAAATTCAAGACATGAGGCTGATCTTATTGATGACTTGAAACTTGAAATTCAAACGGATACAGAATTACTGGCAGATATCGCGCTTAATATGTATGTGAATAGTGAGACGGTGGAAATTGTGGATGAATTTGATCAACCGTGGCATCCGCAATTCAAGGTGACATTCAAAAAATCAAATTAAAAAATCCCCAACACTAATGCTATTGACTAGCTTCCGTGTTTTGAGGATGAGTCAATTCGTGAATATGTAGCTGAAGGATAGTCATCTCTACCACGATTTGTGGCACATAGGAAAGATATGCTTGGCATGTTGAGCTATCAACACTTTCAGTGAACGAGGTACTCCCTCTTTGTAAGAGGCGCTTATTCATTTTGTAATCATTGAATGTACTACTCACTTCCAATTGGAAGGCCCATATGCTGTCACTTGCATCAGCAAGCTGCATATAGCGCAGAACCTCGTCGGGCTTGAGGGGTCTTTCATTGTACATCTCTACACGTGTAGTTAAGACATGGTTTTGCATAACATCAACACGCATGATTGTGTCATGTAAGATCGGTAGGTATGGAGCGTAAACACGGACAATATCCCCCATAGTCTGTACACTCTTGCACTTATCTTTAATTTCTTCTTGAAGTAAAGACGCTTGTTCGACGGCCGTTTTAAGGTCAGGCACTTCTCCCGCGAGAGCAGACAGTACAAGAAAGATCCACGCAAACATATTTCCTCCACGAATGTCTCATTACTGTAGAACGGAACAAATACTTTCGCAAGCGATTCACATATGTATTTGAATTATAGGCTATAAGTGTTAATATAAGCCCACTTAAAACTGTAACGACTAACGGTGGTGAAATATGAAAGGAAGAATATTTGGGGCGATTGCCCTCATCGTGACATTTATTATTGCAGGGACCATTGCATTCCCTCAAGCATGGAATGCAATCATGCCAGGACCTGATTTTGCAGAAAAGGAATTCAATCTTGGACTTGATCTGCAGGGAGGAGTACATCTTGTGTATCAGGCGGATATGTCGAGTATTCCTGATGGCGAACGAACATCGGCCCTTGAGGGGGTGCGTGATGTCATTGAAAGACGTGTGAATGCTTTTGGTGTTTCAGAGCCCGTTGTACAAACGAATATTTCCGGAGGAAATTATCGAGTTATTATTGAACTCGCTGGGGTTTTTGATGTAAATGATGCCATTGCCCTTATTGGTGAAACACCTATTCTGGAATTCAAAGTTCCTGTAGAAGTTGTTGATGTAGAAACAACACCGGAACAAGAGGCGGAAATTGAATCTGCACAAGATGAGGAGGAAAAAGTGGCGATAGAAGTTCTTGATCGAGCTTTGGACGGTGAAGAATTTGACGAACTTGTGTCTAAATTCTCGATAGACGAAACGACGAATCATAATAATGGATACGTTGGATATATCGACGAGTCACATCATATTTTTGATGGTTTAGCCGCGCAAATTACAGATGACGGCTATGAGTCTGGGGTGATTGATGGGTTGTATGAATCTACAAGCGCCATTCACATTGTGAATGTGTTGAATCAGAAGAGCGAGGAAGAAGTAGAACTTTCTCATATACTCATTTGTTATGAAGGGGCAGAGCGATGTACGAGTGATAGACCTCAGATTGAAGCAGAACTCAGAATAAAAGAATTGGCTGATGAAGTAACACGTGGAAATTTTGCTGCGCTTGCAGAAGAACATTCTGATGGTCCTTCTGGTATTAATGGAGGTTCCCTTGGTTGGGTGCAGGATGGTCAGATGACAGCAGTATTTGAAGAGGCGTACCTTGATCTAAGTGACAATAGAATTTCTGACATCATTGAAACAGAATTTGGTTATCATATTATTTTCCGGCAAGATTCTAGAGAAATCTATTCATACGAGATTGCACAAATCGAAATGCCTTGGACAACGGCATCCGATATTTTGGTGGTAGACCCTTGGGAGAATACAGAGCTGTCTGGAAAGCATATCCGTAATGCATCCGTTGCTTTTGATCAGAATACAGGAGCACCGTATGTGACACTTGATTTCAATGTAGAGGGTGGGGAATTGTTTGGGGAAATTACAGAGGAACGTATTGGGGAATTGATTGCAATTTTCCTTGATGGAACACCAATTTCTACTCCGGTTGTGCAGCAGGCTATTTACGGAGGAAGTGCAACAATTACTGGTCAATTTACAATTCAGGAAGCTCGGTTATTGGCGCAGCGTTTGAATGCAGGAGCATTACCGGTAAGTATTGATTTACTGAGTGAGCAGACCGTCGGTCCAACTCTTGGACAGATTTCACTTGAACGCAGTATTCAGGCAGCGATTATCGGATTGATTCTGGTTGCATTATTTATGATCGCTTACTATCGTTTCGCTGGATTCATTGCCGTACTTGCTCTCATGATCTATGCAGCAGTAAATCTCGCGCTCTACAAACTACTCAATGTAACGATTAGTCTTGCCGGAATTGCCGGATTCGTCCTTTCGATTGGTATGGCGGTGGATGCGAATGTCCTTATTTTTGAACGGCTAAAAGAAGAATTGCGTTCAGGTAGAGATTTGCGTACCGCGATTGATGAAGGATTTAGAAGGGCGTGGACATCGATTCGTGACGGAAACTTCACAACACTTATCGCCTCCGTTGTTCTCTTCTCAATGAGTACAAGCTTTATTAAAGGATTCGCTCTTACACTTTCGCTGGGAATCATTATTTCGATGCTTACCGCAATTCTAGGGACAAGAATTCTTCTACAATTCTTTAGTGGATTTAAAGCATTCCAAAATAAGAAATGGTATGGCGGAAAAAACAAGTAATATGAAAAAAGTAGATATCATAGGAAAAACAAAGGTCTGGCTGGGTATTTCGTCATTGCTTGTCCTTGCAGCGATTATCAGTCTTGCTATTTTTGGTCTGAATCTGAGTATTGAATTTACCGGTGGAAGCTTGATGGAGATACAGTCTGAATCTGCCACGATTGAGCAGATCGAGGAAGTGTTTGAAATCATGTCTCCGGAAGAACATGTTGTCATTCTAGAGGGGCTAGAAGAATCATTTGGTGCATTCGAAGAATTGCGTTTTGAATCCATTGGTCCCGTAATAGGAGAGGAGCTAAAACGTAAGTCATTTGTAGCAGTTGTCATTTTGGTTTTGCTCATCATTTGTTATGTCGCTTGGGCATTTAGAAGGGTATCTAAGCCGGTTTCCTCATGGAAATATGGAATTTTGACGATTGTTGCGGCACTGCATGACATGATTATTCCTATCGGAGTATTTGCGATTCTAGGGCATGTTTTGGACTATCAAATAGGGACGGCATTTGTGGCAGCGCTCCTGACAATTCTTGGGTATTCAATCAACGACACAATTGTAGTTTTCGACCGCACAAGAGAAAACCTGGTAGAAAATCGACATTCTGATGAAAGGTTTAGCGAAACAGTAAATAGGAGTGTTTTACAAAGTTTTGCTCGATCGATGAATACATCTCTTACGACATTGTTGGTGTTATTGGCGGTATATTTCTTTGGTGGTGAGTCAACAAAGACATTCGTACTCGCGCTTATGATTGGTATTGTTTCGGGTGCGTATAGTTCTATTTTCCTCGCAAGTCCATTACTCGTACTCTGGCAGAAAAAATAAGGCTTCCGCTTGAAAATGGACGATCTGTCGACTCATCTCTGCAGATATCTCCTCATCGTACGTTTCAGTACGTCTGCGGGATATCTTTAAGCTTCATCGACATCTCATTCCATTTTCTGCACGGGCTTCCGCTTGAAAATGAGCGAACTTTGTATTGCGAAAGGTCCGTACCTCAATCGAGAGGTCGGACCTTGATAGGAAGTAGGGTGTAATGAACTCACATACAAAACCCCTTTCAGAAGGGGTTTTGTGATTCGTGGTATAATTTCTGGGAATTATGCCGCGACTATTCGAAGCATTTCTTAACTATATAGAAATAACCCCTGCGGAGGTGATTGGGGCGCAAATACTCTTTTATATTGCGCCGCTTGTTATTTTTTCAGTACTCATTTGGGGATTTTTGCAATTATGGCTTGATAGACGCCAAGGGCAATTTGCTGGTAGGACGAAATGGCATCTCCTTCACGTAAACGTGCCTCAAGAAGCTATTCAGACACCAAAGGGTATGGAGAATTTTTTCCGAACAATCGCGGGAGCAAAATCATCAATTACTTGGAAGGAAAAATGGTTTGATGGAAAATTTAATCCTTGGTATTCATTTGAAATTGTGAGTATCGGCGGGAGGATTAGTTATTATATTCGTGCTCAAGGCAAGGTAAGGGATCTGGTAGAAGCAGCTTTTTATGCTCAGTATCCGGAGGCGCAAATAACAGAAGTAGAGGATTATGCGGGGATGATCCCAACAGAATACCCCAATGATACATGGCTTTTATTTGGGAGTGAATTTAAATTAAGCAAGCCATCATTCATGCCGATCAGAACATGGGTAGATTTTGAACATGTTGGTGAATCTGATCAACGGTTTAAAGACCCCCTTTTGAGTATTTTGGAGTCACTCGGTGGTATGCGTGAAGGGGAAAATTTTTTCATCCAAATTTTAGCTATGACTCCTGCGGAACAAGATTGGACAGATGCAGGAGAGGATTATATCAATGAAATGTATGGCAAAGGGGGAAAATCAGCGAAGAAGGGATTTTTCAAGGGATTGTTTGGGTGGATTGTCCCAGGGTTGCTTGAACAAACAGTTGGGCTCGCTATACCAGGAGAGGAATCAGCTCCTGAACAAAATAACTTTAGCGCATTCATGATTACACCGAAAGAAAAGGATAAAATGGATGCGGTAAATAGAAAAATTTCAAAGTATGGATACCTGGCAAAAATCCGGTTTGTTTATATGGCTAAGCATGAAGTGGCTCGAAAGGGAACAATGGCATCAACGGCAAAAGGGTTATTCGGTCAATTTGAAAACCCAGGTCTAAATAAATTTGGTTTACATGTAAAGGCGACGCCGCAAGATGATTATCCTTGGCTTGAATGGCAGATGCCTGGAAGACAAACAAGACTTGCGAAGCGCTATCAGTCAAGATCGTTAGGACAAGGGGCTACCCCAAGTATTTTAAATGTAGAAGAACTTGCTACATTATGGCACTTTCCTGCGGCTGATGCGCGTACACCTGTACTTACGGCGGTTCCTGCGAAACGTGCAGAGGCTCCTATTGAGCTTACTCTGGCTGGCGAAGGTGAATCTATACTGCCAACACGGCCACTTGAAGCAATGTCAACGATCGAGCAAAAAAGTAATCTTCCGGACAAGAAGCCACTTGTAACACCAAGCCCTTCTTCAAAACCAACACCGGGAGCGGATGATGCCTTTGAACAACAGGCGGTCCCTGTTCAACCGGATGAGCATATGCCGCAGCCTGGCATGCCTGCTCCTCTGCCGCCTGGACTAGATATTGCAGAGCATGAATCTACTGGCTCGCCACCCGATAATCTCCCTCTCTAATTATATGCCTCAAAAATACCCACATGATCATGAAAACGACGTTGTCTATTTCGGGAAAGTAAATTTCCGAAATACCATGAAAGTTTTTGGTATAAAAACAGATGATAGACGTCGTCACATGTATGTGATCGGGAAGACAGGAATGGGAAAGACAACGCTTCTTGAAAATCTTATTTTGTCAGATATTTATGCAGGTCATGGTTGCTGCTATGTTGATCCACATGGAGATACGGCCGAAAAGATTATTGAACGCATTCCTTCTTGGCGTATAAATGATGTTGTATATTTCAATCCTTCAGATCTTCAATACCCAGTTGGGTTCAATATTTTGGAATCGATTGACCCTGAAATGAAACATCTAGTTGCAGCAGGTCTGATGGGTGTTTTTAAGAAAATATGGGAGGGCGTTTGGTCTGCGAGGATGGAATACATCATGAATAATACAATTCTTGCACTTCTTGACACGCCCGGAACGACACTGCTCGGAATCAATAGAATGCTTTCTGATGCAGATTATCGAAAATCTATTATTCAAAATATTCAAGATCCGATTGTAAAGCAATTCTGGATTCAAGAATTTGGAAATTATCAAGATAAATTTGCTTCCGAGGCCGTTGCGCCGATTCAGAACAAGGTTGGACAATTTTTATCTGCATCAATCATTCGAAATATTGTTGCTCAAGCTAAATCTACGATTAATATTCGGGAAATAATGGATGAACAAAAAATATTCATTGTGAACCTTTCCAAGGGGCGCGTTGGAGAAGATGCGTCCAGGCTTCTTGGAGGAATGCTTATTACAAAAATTCAGACTTCTGCCATGGAACGTGTCGATATACCGGAAGAGGAACGACAGGATTTTTATATGTATGTGGATGAGTTTCAGAACTTTGCCGTTGAATCATTTGCGTCTATTTTGTCCGAAGCTCGCAAGTATAGGTTGAATTTAATCATGGCACATCAATATATCGCACAATTAACGGAAGAAGTTCGTGATGCAGTGTTTGGTAACGTTGGAACGATTGTGACATTCCGCGTCGGTTCTCCGGATGCACAATTCATGGAGCCTGAATTTGTTCCGCGTTTTACTCCTGAAGATTTGATCAATCTTCCAAAATATAATATCTATTTAAAATTAATGATTGATGGGGTAACATCACAGCCATTTTCTGCTCTTACTTTGCCACCAATTGCGCATGAAACGAAAAGTAGGGATAGGGTTATCGCGCAGTCGCGTGAGCGCTATGCGGGGCATAGAGAGAAAATCGAAAGTAAGGTATTTGAATGGAGCGGTTTCGGAGATGACTTAGATGTGGAGAAGGCAATGAAAGATGTAAAGGATAAGAAAAAAGCGGCAAAAAAGCAAAAGTACATGCATACATATGAATGTACGCGCTGTGGAGTGAGTTTTGATTTGCCGGTTGAACTCGATAAATCTCGTCCGATTTATTGTGAAAATTGTCATCCGATTATTCAAGAAGAACGCAAGAAAGGAAAAAATCGTCGTAATGCGAAGCCTGAAAAAGAGAAAAAAATTATTGAGAAGCCACCGAAGATAAAGGATGGTCAGATTGTAGAAAAAGAAGTTTCTGGAGCGGTGAGTTTATCCGAGCTAAAAAAGCCTAATGAAAAAGCTAAAAAAGTGAAGGTTGAGGATCACGAGCATGAATTAGTCGAGGTTTCAAAACGTCCCATGACACAGAAAGAAGAAGTGAAATTTAAGGATATAAAAACGGCAGCTGATGTTGGGACGAAAATACCCAATCTAACACTTGAAGCAAATGATAAGGGAACGACGGTCAAAATGGATATACATCCTGAGGATGGACCCCGCTCAAAAGAAGAGTCTCAAATCACTAAGTCCGATTCTTCTAATAGCGATGTAAGGAAAGGCGACACTGAAGATAAAAAGGTGGATGCTATTACACCTCTGCCATCTAAGAATGCTACCGAGGAGCTCGCGAAAAATAGTAAAGAAAAAACGACGGAATCTCTTCCTAAGGAAACGGCAGAAAAAGAGAATAATGATAGTGAGAAAACTGATGATAATGCTGCACAACCAAGAAAACGTAAACGAAGACGTAGAAAACGCAAGCGTTCAGTATCAAAGCAAGGTGCACAACAAGACGGACAGCGAGATGCGCAGCCTTCTGAAAGTAATCCAACATCAATAAAAGCGGGGGAAATTATAAAATTTGACGAATAGTATGAGCATACTGCAAGCGATTGTTTTGGGTGCTATTCAAGGAATAACAGAATTTCTCCCAGTATCGAGTTCAGGACATTTAATTGCATTTCCAACCTTGTTTGGATGGGAGCAACAAGGAGTAGACTTTGATGTCATGATTCATTTAGGCACGCTCTTGGCTATTGTTTGGGTGATGCGGAAAGATGCCCTATTGATAATAAAGGATTCAAAAATGTTAACGATGATGGTGATTGGAACCATTCCAATAGCATTACTTGGCGTTCTTATGGGATATGATGTGATTTCTGTTGAGAGGTCAGTGTCGATTGTGGCGATATCACTTCTATTTTGGGGGATTGTTCTTTGGGTAGCGGATATGTATAGCGAGAGATTAGAGAAGCATATTAGCAAATTAGAGGAGACAAGATTCGGGCATATTATTGTTATTGGTTGCGCGCAGGCTTTGGCGCTTATTCCGGGGACATCAAGGTCTGGAATTACAATTACCGCGGGGCTATTTGCGGGCCTTGATCGTAGATTGGCTGCACGAATATCATTCTTACTCGCCATACCTGCTATTTTAGGCGCAGGTGCTTTTACGATGATGGATGCGGTGGCAATTGGGTTTACAACATCTACGATTTCACTTGTTGCGGGATTCTTTTCTTCTGCTATTTTTGGTGCGATCGCTATTCACTTCCTTTTGAAAATTATACAAAAAATGAGCTATAAGTGGTTTGCTATTTATCGATTAGTACTTGGTATTATATTATTACTTTTCTTTATTTAGTACCCAGAATCATTGACTTTTCCTGAAAAAAATGTATAATATTAGCGTTTCGCTCGTCAAATTGGAGGTAGAGTGAGTATAATCGAAAGGTGTTTGACATGCGGGAAGTTTATCCCAATTGGTGATAAACAAGAGGTAAGGCTGAATGGTAAGAGCTTGGGTTATGTGCACGGCCATAGTAGGGCGGAGTACGGAAAACCATGTCGCGACTCATTGATTAACAAATATTCAGGAAGAAGGCTGACAATCGGCGGATTGATACCTGTACTTTCCCGTGTAGCACAGGCCTCGCAATTACCAAGCAGACAGGCAGTAAAAATCAAATAGAATCATCCGATTCATTCTAGCCGGCACAACATGTGCTGGTTTTTATTACGCATATACAGCATATCCGATATGAAATGGTCATTTTATATAGGATATGCTGTATTATGTTATCTTTCAGATATTGACAATACGTCTTTTTTTGTTATAGTTTGCACACAATTTCCGTAGTATATGGCCAGTAATATGGCCCCATCGTCTAATGGCTAGGACGTCAGGTTCTCATCCTGGAAATCGGGGTTCAATTCCCCGTGGGGTCACCAAAGAGGACTCATCCATGCGATGAGTTCTTTTTGTTGCGAACATTGGCGACAATCTCGTGCATGTTTTCAATATGATGGAGTTTCAAGTGTGGACGAATAGCGACGAACTATAATCAGAGCTGATATTTGAATGGTTTCTCTGCTTCATGCCAAACTTTTCCCAGTAAGTCGTTCGTAATCTTCTGGCTGTTCGCATGAGACAGTACGCCAAGATAGGAGCTTACCGATTGCGTCAACGATTTCCCGTTGAGAGTCTCATTGTTGAACAAAAGCATCTTACGATCAAGATTACGAAACATCCTGCGCTTGGTCTTGGTGCGAAGTGTGATGCAATGCGGTCGCACAACATACCCCAAAAAGTCGATACCTTGATGCAATGACCTGA
>CAYWYQ010000006.1:0-1933 GCA_964462325.1 uncultured Gammaproteobacteria bacterium
CGACCTTGCGATGCATGCTAAATGCTAAAGCGCTAAATGACAGAGTGCGCTAAACGCTAAATCGCTAATAGGCTAAAAGCTAAAGCGCTAATGGCTAGCTTACTATTCGACTACCCCCTACCCCCTACCCCCTACTCCCTACTCACTCTATGCAATAAAGCCAAAATAGCTGAATACTAATCCAATGATTACCACAAAATACCCAATACTGGTTTGATACTTTAGTAATGGTTTAAATATATTAATGGTCTTTGGGAATGCAATGTAAGCGACTCCTTTTATTAACGCAAGCCAACCTACGAGCGTCACAAGCACCGTCCACCCCTCATCCCACACATTATGCTGTGAAATGATGATCATCCCCATAATAATACCCATAGCGCCACCAATCATTCCAATCACAGACCCCTGTAATTCATCTACCATTTTTGTAAAATTCGTTTTTGAAACCAAAATACCTATTCCGGCAGACAAATACATGATCCCCATAATTTGCGCCACAATAATTGCAAAATCCATATAGAAAAAATTACGTATTAATACTTAAAGTATAGCATGTCTACATTGACTTTTTGTTATTTCTTGCTATATTGATCACTCTCTCGGACAGTAGGAGGAAATATGGACGAGGCAATAGAGAGCTTGAAAGAAGAACTCCTCGAAGTTCTCGAAATGAAACTGATCGCTATGATCGCGATGCAGACACCGGTCTACAAGGAGAAGCCTGTACGATTGGACCCCAAAAGACGTCTCTCATTCAGTATGCTCCTAGAAGTACATCGATGTGCACTCCGTCATGCTGTGCTGAATGATGAATACAATAGGGCCGAACAATTGTACCTATTATTGATGCAGAGCTTTTGGAGTTCACCAAGCAACAATGCATCGAGCTTGATTCCGTCAGGCAGTGGCTGACCTATGTCACAATGACGGCGAATACACTGAACAGTATATTGCAGAATGAATAGCCTCCTGTACGAAATAATCCCCTACACGAGGGGATTCTTTTTATCTTATATATTTCTACAAAAAACGACGATCAATACATTATCGCGTGGCCAGATATAATAGATCAATAAAAACTTTCACGGCGTTTTTATACGATTGTTGTTTCTCCTCCAGAGCTTCATTGAAAGCAGAATCGCTTTCTCCTTCAGCACGCTCAACTCCGATATTTTTATTAATCCAGTCTCCCGATATACTTAATAATTCGTCTGCATTAAATTTCCTTGTTGATATATTTGGGAAAATGGCCACATATATTTCTCTCGAATCCTCTTCAGTATTCAATATTTCTGCCATCACTTTTATTGCCCTTCTGCGATCATCCTGCCCCATCTTCTCTTCTACATTTTTCACAAAATCACCACGAGGATCAAGATATTCAAATCTTCTTTCTTTTGAGATCACCATATATTATTTAATAACTATTATTCAATGAAATTTTAACACAAAAGATGAATAGTATGCACGGATTCACTTTAAGAATTCAATATAAGGATGGAGAACTGTAAAACGGTAGCAAAGCTTACCCAGAGCAAGTAAGGGATTTGTGACAAAGCAACCCATTTATACTTCTTCCAAATAACAACCATCCCCCAAATAAGCGTTCCAAGTACCAAGAGAATATCGATACTTCCAAGGAGTAAACTTCCATATTCAAATTGAATAGGTGTAAAGGCGAAATTAAAAAAGAGATTTAGAATAAATGGCGTTGCGATCGAGCTATTTAATTCCCCCTTTCCCCACTTATAGAAAATATAACCAAAACCGATAGCGATACCTATGTATAAAACAGTCCAAACGGGACCAAATACCCAAGCCGGTGGCGCAAATGCCGGTTTTATATATTCCGTATATTCAATGTATTCCATGTGAAATATTTATCTAAAGACAGAAATATTTGACTCTGCTTCTGAATGCGGTGCACACA
>CAYWYQ010000006.1:1943-31238 GCA_964462325.1 uncultured Gammaproteobacteria bacterium
CGATGTTATTCTGTGTCACATGATATCCAGTTCCCCCAAACTGACTTTTCTCAAAATATGGATCTTCTGAAATTTCAAGTAAATACTTCTCTTCTATAAGTACATTGAGATCTGTCATATGCGTGCACCATGTTGAATCATCAAGTACATTGAGATCTGTCATATGCGTGCGCCATGTTGAATCATCGCATATCGCATTTACTGCCGCTGAGCAAGATTCGGCAATAGGAATATCAAGTGTCCCTATACTCCCTTTATTGTCAACTGCATATACCGTAATGGCTGAAAGAATACCCTCCATATCTGCAATTCTCTGCGCATCTCTCTGCGCCGGAAGTGACACAATATCATTTTGAGAAATTTCTACATCCGTCCAAGAACCATCTTCATTTTCTATCGAATACTTCAAACCACCTTGCTCTACCGTCAAAAAGTCTATGTACTTGTAAAATTCCTGCGGCTCATGATTCACAACAATTGCCCATTTATTATCTTTTTTCACTCTATAAGCGAAACTCGCATCGTCAATCCATACCATTGAATCTACATAGTCGTAATATTCACCATTTCCAAGATCAGACATCACCATAAACTGATCTGACCCTGTCCCGATATAATCGCGATTCTGATTTACACGCACAATATAATTATTGTCTTTATGGCTCATGACAGGATCCGAGATATCATTTCCACAATCTATGATTTGATTTTCCCGCTCATCCATCACGAAGTAACAGGTATTGTGTGATTTACGACCGACAAATGAAACATGTTTTCCGCTTTCACTAAATCGAGTGTGTGAAATAGCCCTATATGCATCACCATACCTTATCCCGTTTAACATAAGTGCATCACTTTCCGGTCCAATATAGTCATTCTCTCCGAGCTCAGGATATGTGCCTCGTATTGATGTTCCATAGAAATGAAGTAGCACTAATTGATCATCATTATACGGACCAATAGTGATATTTCGAGCAAAATACCCATTTGATGATACGTAGATATTCTCGAACATGTCCCGTACCGTCATACCAATGACATCACCTGATTCAAGAGGAGAATTAAGATCTATAAAACGGTTTGGTTTTCCATTATTGAAAGCTGCATTATCTTTTGGTCCATCATACAGGTCTGTCCATCGATACCCGCTGCCGAGAAATCTGTCTGCTATCCCCCAAAGGGTGTCTCCATTCTTTACATCGTAACAAACATGATTCGTCGCTTGACCATGATTGCCAAAACAGTTGTAAAGCTCTGAAATGGCATCCTCTGTCTTAGAATGAATAATTTTACTCAATAATGAATCATCACCTTGATTCTGTACCTCTCGACTTGAACTACTCAGCATACTATTTTCTCGCATACTGCCTGTCATGACATTCGTCGCAACAATAATAACAGGTATTGCTACAATGACCACAATGACAGTAGTAATATTTGACAACCTCCATTTATTCATATGTTTCGATTATACCATGCATGATTTTACAAACATCAATGTTCAGAATGACTGACATACGTCGCCATGACCGCCCATGAACTGCAGCAGGCCTAAAATCGGGCGTCATTACTCACACCCGCCATGAAAGGCAGGAGTTTTCATTTCAAAATCATTTCCTCCAAATCATTTTCATATATTTTTTCCCGCCTTTAAGCTCTGCAATCATTTGCTTCAAGCGTTTTTGTTTTGTTTCTTCACGCTTCGCCTGATTAATCCAACCAATATAATCATTTTGTTGATATGGCGGGCGCTCTTTGTATGCAAACCATAAATCAGAAGATTCAAGCGCCTCTTTAACGAATCGAGGCATACGATGTCTTTGCCTTCGTAGTGTCATATTTCACAAATATTTTATCACAAATGTCCATATCGGATATGCAATTGTTGAATGAAATTGCGCTAGATTCCTTTCGCTCAAGCAATTCCGAGTATGTCTTCAACACAGGCGAAGTTGGGTGGCGGGGACTCGCCCTACAAACTCCTGTATTTGTAATGTTTTAAAGTTTCATGCAGTTGAATTTTTAATTGAACCCGACCGTTCCCTCCTTTTAAAAATCTCTCTCGTCTTTTGGCTTCAGTCGAAGTCTTATACGCTTCGTAGTATATGAGTATAAGAGGAAGTCTGTGTTTTGTAGCTGGGACATGACCATGATTATGCCTTTCGTGACGCTTCTCCAAGTTAGTAGTGTAGCCTATATATAGTTTTCGGTCTTTAAGACTAATTAAGACGTAAACGAAATACATATTAATATTATGATATCAAAAAAGACCCGATTGGGTCTTTTTTGTACCACCGAGATGATCTCGAGTGTCCAGCTAAGCTGGACAACCTCGCTTCGCTTTATCGAAAGTTTGTCTCGAATGGAAGCTCAGCTTCCATTGCACCAAGGACAAACCGAGCTCAGCTCGGTGGCGGGCCGGACGAGACTCGAACTCGCAACTTCCGCCGTGACAGGGCGGTGCTCTAACCAATTGAACTACCGGCCCACGTAGTTCGTCGGCTAAATTTGCGATCTATCAATTCAGAGCGTCACTCCTTGATCACCGTACCTTCCAGTACGCTTTCACATCGTCGTTTGCTCTTCAATGATATCTCATCAAATTTTTCTCAACTCACTTATTTCGAATCGTGTGGTGTTCAATCTATTTGATTGTGGCACTATATTAACAGAAGAAAATATTTTTGACAAGACCTGCATTAATCAAACAACCCCCTTACATAATCCTGTATTATCTTTGCAACTTCCGCATTATTGGTGTGCCCCGGAGGGCCATGCCCTATTCCCTGCACGATATGAACCTCTCCATATATCCCCTTGGCATTCAAGCGATCAATAAATGTCCGAGGCTCTGAAATATCTAGCTCGGGATCATCTGCACCAAAGAGGAACATCGCCGGAGGTTCTCCTTTGCTAATCTTATTAATGGAAGCTCTCAAATTATTACTGCTCTGCCCGATAAATGAAATGACATGCATATCATTCGTTTTTTCCGAACAATCACTGAGCCAATTCTTGCCTTGATCATAGACAATGGCACCGCTATTTCCACCGAATGAAAATCCATGAACAATCACTCGTGAAGAATCCCCTCCATACTCCCCCGCTTCTGAAATGAATGACGCCATTCCGCAAGCCATTTCATTCACATTTATTCTTACATCATTATTTGAACCATATTCGAGCACAACCGTTACAAATCCTAGATCAGTATATATGTCCGTCATAGGGGTCACATTGTCTTTACTTCCCTTTCCTGCTCCACCTCCATGAATCAAAAACACAATTGGAGCATCTTCAATAGACGTACGATAATACACGTCATAATTGTTTCGCGTATGAGTACCATAAGAAATATTTGTTTTTACCTGCACAGGACTCACAAGTCCTGATTTCGGCAAGGATCCATTATTGTTCACCAAACCTGCATCAATACCAATATCTACTAAAGGCATATCTGTCAGTACAATCCATCCGATACCAATCGAGCTTAATAAGATAAATAAAATGATCATTTTTTTCATACATGTAATTCATCAAAATCATAGCATACTCTTCTTTCATTTTCATCATGAGAGTGATACATGTCCGCCGTATGAATGCACTCGAAATAAAAGATTTACGAAACAATTATGGTGACACATAAGTTCTGAAAGGTATCTACCTCACCATTCCAAAAGGAGAATTCTTTGGACTCCTCGGACTTATTATTGCTCTTTAGGTAAAGAAGCTTGAACATCTCACCGTTTTGCAAACACTTGTTATCGCTCTTCTTATTTATATTGGTGGCGTATTCAATAGTATTAATATATCGTCCTAACAATTACGATTTTTCACCCGAATCAACCGTTTTTCTACATGGTAGACGGTTTGCGCTACTCTATGATTGATTACACGGAAAGCAATTTATTACTTGGTACAACGGGATTAGTACTCGTAGCTATTCTAATATTTATCTTTTTAACTCACTTATTCCGTATCAGGTGGAAAATGTGCATATAAAAAACCGCTTAAATAAGCGGGTAAGTTTCTGTTTTGCACTAGTCACCTCCAATTGCTTCAATGGCATGCTTGCAACACATGCCTCTTATGCTACCTTCTTTTTTGCAACCTTCATGAGAACATGTATTCGTTTTCACAGGAGTATAATTACCGTCCCATTCTTTAGGCCTACCTAATCTTATCCACTTATAATAACACTGCTTACAATAGCCCTTCGCTCTGTGTTTTTTTCTGCAAATTCTACATAGTCTAACCGGCACTTTTTTTAGAGTGCCATTATACAAAAGTCTCTTGTAGCATCTCGAACACAATCCTCGAGAATGCACAATGGAACAGCATGTATTTATTCTACAAGTACGCATTTTGTTCATCCTATCTAAAAATGCAAAAATACATTACATCAACTTGCAACCTGAGTCAATATATGAACATGGTATAATATAATTAAATGACTAACGGAAACAAAAAACAAAAAATGACCGTGCAAAGAGCAATGCTCCGTGAATTGCAAGAAATGCGAGATAGTATTACAGCAATCGAAGAGCAAACAAAACATCTAAAGCCCGCATCAGCTGGAAAACGCATGGCAAAAGAGTTTACCTATGGCGTCGTGAAGGGAATAGGTCTATTTGTTGGCGGAGTTATTATTGTTACTATTCTTGCTGTTATCGCACAAAAAATCCTTACTTCAGATAGTACAAAACAGTTCATAGAAAACCAATTACAAGACACGATATCTTCTCAGATTGAAGACTTCATTCCTGAAGGACCATTTTAACGAATAGTCAGTTGCAATTCCCCTTTTTGCGTTTCGGTTACGAACGCAATTTTTTTTGTCGAGGATACTATTTTATGTTTATGCAAATATCCTTCTGCACGATGAATAAATGTTCCTGGATTATCCTGCAATATAAAGGTCTGTACACCACATTTCATTGTCAATTGCCGCGCTTGGGAAGCATTGCTACATGCCATCAGTATCGGAACATTTGGTCTAAATACATTTATTTTCTCAGAAATCGTTTTATAGTTTGCTGATAAAACAATGAAATCAATTTGTCTATTTTCTGCCATGGTATGAACCGCTTGGGCGATTGCAAGGGACGGACTATGTAAATTATGTGTTTGATAAAAAGAAATATCATCCATTCTTGAAGCCTCCGTTTCTCGTATAACCGTTTCCATTACCTGAACAGATGCATAGGGATAATCTCCGGTCGCCGTTTCTGCAGAAAGCATCGTTGCATCTGCATGATCCATAACGGCATTTGCAATATCTGATACCTCGGCACGTGTCGCTCGTCTATGATCCTTCATCGATTCAAGCATATGCGTCGCAATAATAATTGGCTTTCCGGTCGCGCGACATATTTCTGTAAATTCTTTCTGAATAATCGGCACCTCTTCATAGGGAAGCTCTATACCCAAATCTCCACGAGCAAGGAGTATTCCATCTGCCGCATCAACAATCTCTAAAAATGCATCAACCGCCTCCCTTCTTTCAATTTTCACCATTATCCTTGGTACTGGAAGTTTATATTTTATGCAGTAATCCTTCATGATTTTTCGAACATTTATAACCGTTTTTGCACTTGTAACAAATGATAACGCTATCCAGTCGACATGATTATTCAAACCAAAGATTAAATCTTCATGATCTTTTTTTGTAAATGTATTCGTAGAGAGTTGTGAATCTGGTATATTGATCCCTTTATGCGAAATTAAATGACCACCTTGAATTACCTTAGCTTTCACAATTTTACCGCGTACCGATTGAACATTAAGTTCCACAAAACCATCATCCAAAAAAATGCGATGTCCTTTTTTTACATCTTTGTGAAAATGATTATAGGTAACTGGAATATGTCCTTTATCGTAAACTTTATCCGTATACGTCAATGTGACCACCTTACCTTTCTTTAACTCAATACCCTCTTCAGGCAATATACCTATCCGAATCTTCGTACCCTGCAGGTCTTGTAGTACCGCTACTGTTCTTCCTGATTTTTTTGCGGCTGCACGTATATGTCGCAATAAAATTGCATGTGCTTTATGAGTTCCATGCGAAAAATTGAGCCGAGCAATATCCATGCCTGCTTTCATCATCCTCGTCAACATCGTCACAGACGCT
This sequence comes from uncultured Gammaproteobacteria bacterium, assembly GCA_964462325.1. Classification (GTDB taxonomy): domain Bacteria; phylum Patescibacteriota; class Patescibacteriia; order UBA9934; family UBA9934; genus CAYFMS01. The sequence continues at coordinate 8,077 of CAYWYQ010000006.1, forward strand.
GATGCCGGACCTATAGTTGCCACAATCTTCGTTCTCGTGCCCCCGATCATGGCTATAGTATACCAAATTACGATTTATTTTTCCGCCTCTTGGAGAGTTTCGCTAACTCTTCTTCAAATTTGTCCAAATCTTCAAATGAGTAATAGACGGAAGCAAAACGTATATAGGCAACTTTATCGAATTTTTTTAAATGCTTTGCTACGATATCACCCACTTCTGAACTTGTAATTTCACCGCTACGACGCTTTTGTATATCCCGCTCAATACGTTCTAGTAATTTTTGCAGTTGATATTCCGTATATTGTCTCTTCTGCAATGAATGCATCACGCCACTTAATAATTTTTGTCGACTATACGACTCCCTGCGACCATCCCTTTTTACAACAGCAACATCAAGCATCTCAATTGATTCTGATGTTGAAAACCGAAAACCACAGCGAGGTTTTTCGCATTCGCGTCTTCTTCTGACAGACATCCCATCTGTTGCTAAGCGAGAATCGACAACTCTGGTTGAATCACCAGAACATACTGGACAATGCATACATTAAAAAAATTATTCAACGAATTTCCTTCACGTAACTACTGTACACAATTTTGTTCCAAGATGCACGATGCGGACTCAAAGGGTGGAGTTTAGGTACGTTTTGCGCTAGATTCCGGCTCCTACCTGCCGGCAGGCAAGCATGGCCGGAATGACAAGGAGCAATCTACTTAACAGGATGCACTAGATTCCAGATCGGAGTCTGGAATGACAGGGTGGTGATGCTAAAAGCTACCCCCTACACCCTACTCCCTACACGCTCATCAGCTAATCGCTAAGTCGCTAAATGCTAAGTAGCTAATCGGCTAACATGCTAATAGTTCGTTTGCTATTCGACTATTCCCTACCACCTACACCCTACACGCTCATCTACAAGCGGAACTGTCCGCGCAGAAAATGGAATGAGATGTCGATGAAGCTTAAAGATATCCCGCAGACGTACTGAAACGTACGATGAGGAGATATCTGCAAAGATGAGTCGACAGATCGTCCATTTTCAAGCGGATGCATTACATCATCTTTCGGCGGATGAACGCTGGTATCCCCAAATCATCGTCATCATCCTCTTCCTTTTTCTCTGATTGTGTTGGAGCTGTGTGCTGTATAGGCTCCATTCGAACAGATTCTGTTGGTATACGACGTTTTTCAAATACACCTCCTTGCGTAGGATGTTCTTCCTCCTGTACAGGTGCATGCGATTGAGTTGTCTGCTGTTGTCTATTTGTTGTTGGTGACCAGCTTGATCGCGGAGCTAATTCAATATCACCTGCTAAACTTGGAGCTTTTCTCCTTTCCCTACCATCGAATCCAGTTGCTACAACCGTAATACGTACCTCGTCTTCTAAACTATCATCAACATTCGCACCAAAAATAACCTTTGCATCATCATCTGCTGACCCTGTAATGACCTTTGCAGCTTCTGCTACTTCATACATGGCAAGGTCCGAACTTCCCGTAACGGTAAATAGAATTCCTTTTGCTCCATCTATTGACAGTTCGAGGAGTGGGCTCGCAATAGCGAGTTTAGCAGCCTCTACGGCGCGATTTTCACCTGATGCTGTACCAATACCCATAAGGGCCGATCCTGCATTTTCCATGATTGCTTTCACATCGGCAAAGTCGACATTAATTAATCCTGGTAGTGTGATAATTTCTGAAATCCCCTGGACTCCCTGCCTCAATACATCATCAACAATTTGAAAAGCCTCGAGAAGAGATGTTTTCTTGTCGATAATCTGCAACACGCGATCGTTAGGAATTGTAATAATGGTATCTACATGTTCCGACAATTCTGCGTAAGCGTCATCTGCAATTCGCTTTCTTTGTGCACCTTCAAACGTAAACGGCTTGGTAACAACCGCAACCGTTAAAGCACCCGCCTCGCGCGCAATCTTTGCAATTTCTGGTAATGCACCACTCCCCGTACCTCCCCCCAGTCCTCCTGTAAGGAAAATCATGTCGGCACCACTGATGATATTGCGTACATCGTTTGCATTTTCTTCTGCAGCGCGACGTCCCAAATCGGGGTTCATTCCAGCCCCCAAGCCCCTGGTTACCGTCTTACCGATTGACACTTTTTCTTCCGCAGGGTTTTGTTGCAGGGCTTGTACGTCCGTGTTTACCGCTACAAAATCAACACCGCGAAGATTTTCTTGAATCATACGCGTTATCGCGGATCCTCCACCTCCTCCAACGCCAAAGACCTTAATCTTGGCAAATGTTTCGATGTCGGGTTTTACCTCTGCCATATCATGTGTTTACTTTTTTAGTTCAGGTTAATATCGCTTGTTCTATATTAGTATTCAATATACCTTGAATCGTGATTATTTTGTATTCAAACCTTATCACAGGTCATCTTTTCAGCCAATCCTAACGTGGGTATGCTATTGAGTATAGAAGCGTTTCTAGAGTATAATCTGCGTTTTACAACCTAATGTCCGACCTCTCGATTGAGGTACGGACCTTTCGATACGTCCTAAGGTGCGGACCTCTTTCAGAGGTACCGGCCTTTCGACAGGCAACGCGTGCTAAATCGCTAATGGGCTAAAAGCTCATTCACTGTCATTTCGACCGAATGAAATGAGTGGAGAAATCTATTTATGAATCAGAAGAAACAGATCCCTCGACTCGCCAAATTGGCTCGCTCGAGATGACAGGAAACGCTAGATTCCAGATCCTACCTGCCGGCAGGCAAGCAAGTTCGGAATGACGGTGTGCGCGAATAGCTAAGTAGCTAATCGGCTAACATGCTAATAGCTAGCTTGCTATTCGATACTCCCTACACGCTCATAGCTAAAAGCTAAACAAAAAAGAGCCTATCGTGAGACTCTTATTATTAGCTATCTTAGGGAATCATTTTCTTGAACCACTTCGTCACTGTAGACGTAACATCTCCCAATCCGCCAAAGTTAAGACTAAATCCTTTTCTTGTTGATGATTTTATCGTGAATCCCCAAACGGCGAGACCGATCGCACAAGAAAAACTCACGTCCTTCACTTCATCAATCACACTACTTACTCCAATCGGTAGACCAATACTCGTTGGAAGGCGCAATACTTTTTTCCCTACATCGGCCATGCCAGGTAATTTCATACCACCGCCTGTTAATACAACACCCACTGGCAGCATTCCTGATCGATCCACCTTTCTTAATTCATCATCAATGGCCTCAAAAATCTCTTCAACACGTGCTTGTATAATATCTGCAACAAATCGTTTTTTAAATTCGTCTTGCTCACTTGAACCAAAGTCCGACAAAGCAGCCGTTTCTTTTTTTGAAATATCGTCAGCAAACGCATATCCGATTTCATGCTTAATACGCTCTGCTACATCAAGTGACGTACGTAGTCCAATCGCAATATCGTTTGTAATATGATCTCCACCTACCGGTAATACCGCTGTGTGTAAAATATCTCCCTCTTCAAAAACCACCATGGACGATGTTGTCGCTCCAATATCCACCACGCAAACTCCTAATTCTTTTTGCCTATTTGTCAGTACCGCCTCTGCCGTTGCAAGTGGTGAGAAGACGAGGTCATCAATGTCTAAACCTGTACGATAAATGCTCTTTGTTAGATTTTTAATTTGAGAAGTAACGGTTTGAATGATAACGGCATCAACCTCAAGGCGTATTCCATTCATGCCAACAGGATCTTTAATCCCTCGTTGACCATCAACCGTAAAACTCTTTGGAAGCACGTGTAATATCTCATAGTTTGATGGAGTTGCAACGGTTCTCGCCGCTTCTATTGCCCGCTGAACATCATCTTCACGGATTTCTCCGTCAGGTCTTGCAACACCAACAACTCCTCGACTTTCCTGTACAAGAATCTGATGCCCGGCAATCGACGCCCATGCACTATTAATTGCATGTCCTGTCATACGTTCTGCACGCTCTAATGCCTTTGAAATAGAAGAAACCGCATCCTCTATGCTAGAAACGCTCCCTTTATGCATTCCTTCAGATGGAACACTAATAGCTCCCACAATGTGGAGATTAGATTTCCCGTCTTCCCCTGGTATCGCCTGACCAACGATAACACGAACAGATGAAGAACCAATATCTAAACCAGTAATAATCTCTTCAGGCATAATCAGAATATATTATAACTCAGTATACATCTTTAGAAAATAAATAAGCCATTCTCCTTAATAAATGTCCAAAAAATGATCAATCCTATTACCGCAGCTGTTATCGATGTTATTAAAACAGCAGCAGCCATCATGTCTTTTATTTCCTTTACCACCGGATGCAGCCTTGGCTTTAATATGTCAGATATTCTTTCAAAAATCGTATTTAATATTTCAAGTACCAAGACAGCAGAAACCATCAATATCAGCAATATCTTTTCCCAAATATCGAGAGGAAGTGCAATGGTAAGTGCGATAACAGCAAGACCAACAAATACTTCGATACGAAAATTCTGTTCTCGGCTAAAAAGAAGTCTTAATCCGCGAAATGCATACCGCATACTTTTTATAAATGCCTTCAAATGGGTCATAAAATATTATTAACAAGCCTATCTTGTAAGGGGAACATGCGCTTTGCATCCTCTATTTTTTCATGATCATAACCAAGTACATGCAATACACCATGTGTCATAAGATCAATCGCCTCTAGCTCTACATCTCCTGACGCTTGCCTTTTTGTTTGTGCATAGGAAATTGCTATGTCCCCCAACTGATCCCCTCGACTCTCGTATTCAGTATACGTGAAAGACAGTACATCTGTCACAGAATCTTTGTTCCTATACATACGATTCAATCTTTGAATTTCTCGATCCGTCACAAATGAAATAGCAATAATACCCGATTTTTTTTCTCCAAATTCATCATTCAATTCATGTTCAAACGATGAAAGAAGCGTTTTTAATAAACGCTCTTCTTTTGGAATCTTCTCTTGATCTATTTCAAATTCAATCATGGTGTCTTGAAACTATTTACCATCATTTGGAATGTTTGCAAATACTCAACCCTTGATTGACCCACTAAATCATAGTGAAAAAATACCGCATAAGAACCAATATCAAGAAAAGTAATTCGTTGATCAACACTCGACATCCCTATCAAGCCCTGCTTTGAAATCATGTCTAAAAATCTTGACTTTGGACCACTGTCAACTTCTCTCTGTGACAAGTACCATGTTTCAAGCCCCACTCCTTCATCCTTCTCATAAAATGAGATTTTTATCTTTGATCCATCCATAGGTTGTAGCGTCAAATCAGCAACAGAAACAGCATCATCAATTTCAGATGTTTCATCAGAGATAACCAGCCATGACTTTGGACGTAATAGAGAATATTGTACCGGTTCTTCGATATTCATTAATTCAATAGCCACTGAATCTATAAGTAAGGACGGATCCGGGCTCAATGGATCAAAAAGATGAAATACTTCATTACCATCCAAGAATGAATCCGCATCCGTATCTGGATTTCTCGATTCCGATCCATACAATGCTTCTTCTGTATCTGTTAATCCATCACTATCCGTATCAATTCCCTGTACGGGAACAATTGGGACATCAATCGATTCTGGTTCTACAGGTGACTCTTCTTCTCTAGCTGGAATGAAAGGTTCACTGACCTCAATGGGTAACGTATCTTCCGTCGGTCGTACAAATAGATATGAAATAATAGATAATACGACAAGGAACAAAACACCACCAATAACCAACCAATTATTCACCCTCTTCTTTTTCTTCTGCGGAATGGGATTCGGAATAGTGGGTTCAGGAATCGGATCAGGTTTTTTCACTTTAGGAGCGACTGGTTTAGGTATTGATTTTTGAATCAAGGCTTTCCCTTGATAATCCTGGGGCATAATGTAAAAATCGAAATCTTCAAGAAAATCATCTTTCTTGATCGATTTCTCCTTTCCTTGTTCCCCCTTCTTTTTCATTGTAATTTATTTCTGTTGTGTTGGCGGAATAAAGAGTCTCCCTGCCCCTTTTGGACTATAGCCATTATCTACCTCATCACCATCAATAAACCCATCTCCATCTGTATCTTGATTCAAAGGATCGGTTTCGTATACGCGTACTTCTTCACGATCAAAGAGACCGTCTCCATCCGTATCAGGAAGCGAAGGGTCTGTTCCGTATGTAGACTCCTCTTCATCACTCAACCCATCTCCATCTGAATCAATCGCAACGGGATCTGGAGCAAGTACATCATCATTTTTCATATCCTGTTCCTCTGCATCATTCGTCAAACCTTCAATCGCGGCATTATCAGTAAATGGCTGATTCGTTACAAGTCGAATTGCAATAAATACCCCTGCAGCAATGATAAGCAAAGAAATGATTGCGATGAGTATCAACATTCCACTGCCAGACTTTTTTGCTTTATTACCAAGATTATATTGAGTAGATGCCCCCTTTGCCTCCTCTGTTTTTGTCGCATCCGCATACGAGGCTGGTATAGGCTCAGGCAGAGCAGTTTCTTTCGTCTTTTTTTCTGGCAACTGATCAGCTGCGGCAGAATTTAGCATCGGCTTTTCCGTAGGATCAGAAACCTTTGGTTCATTATTATTTAATTTTGGAACCGTTGGAGGTGTTGGGGACGGCATGCTTGAAGCAGGCGCAGCATCATCTGCAGCCATGGGTGCAACTGGCAGATTCTCTGGAGTAGACACGCTATCTAGATCCTTAAAAATATCCTCTACCTCATCTTGAGATCCTTGTTTTTTATTTTGATCATCAAACATACTTTGTATTTAGTCATTTTATCTTATTATACATGATTATTCATCAAGAGGATTAAATCCATTCTGAACCTCTGTATAATCATCAAAACCATCGCCATCCGTATCAACATTCTTATCATCTGTACCTAATTCAAGCTCCTGTCCAAGCAATAAACCATCGCCATCTTGGTCAAGACTTCCTAATAAATCAATACATTCATCTTTAATCTCACCTGAATAGATATCACATATATTTGGATCATTCGTATAAGGTATCGCTTCTAATCCCAATCTCTCTCTGCAGACACTATTCCAATCTCCAGCAGTACTGCAGTTGCCTATTCTTGCAAGATCCCGAGCTACAGATCTACCACAAAGTTCTTTTATTACTTCGTCATCTATTTTCGAACAAATGTTTATATCTAAAATATTAGGAGCTATCTCGAGATATACCTCGTCTAAGCATGATAACCTTTCATTTTTTGCAATATTTAGACAGATAGATTCATCTGATGAATCTACAGCAAGTCTAGTGATGCAACTTATTCTATTTTCCTCGTTCAATAATTCACAAAGAGATGCATCTCTAGTCTCATCAACTAATTGTGAAATTTTATTTATTTCACATACATTATCACCTGAGCATTGGTCTATAGTTGATTCTGCTCTCTCTATGTAGTTACCTTTTATTGGAGTATTGGATCGAAATATATTTAGAGTTATAACTATGAGAAATATAACTAATAAAATAGCTAAGACTATAACTATATATTTCCTGGGAATATTTTTATGTTTATTCGAGTCATTTTCACCTTGAGGAACCTCGTAAAAATTGTAATTGCTTAAGTTTGTCATATTCTATGGCGCACAATGTGCGAATCTAACATTGCTTATAGTAATCGAATCACTAGGCCTGCGAGTATCAAAACTAACAGATACTGGAATTGCTTGTTCGGCGAATTGATTACATTCAAATCCCTCAGGCCAAGGTATATCTACGCCAGTACCTTCTGACAATAAACCACTAGTCTGAATAACTCCGTCTGATGTTTCAACCGTATATTGAATTGTAACTCCGATAATAGAATCAATAATTTGTTCATATGCATCTTCTATATCGTCTAAGCTGGTACCATTATACGCATAGTCAAGTCCTGATTCCGAATTTGGATTACCACTCGACCAACAAGAGATTTCACCAATACTACTCACATCAATAAGTGGGTAAATGCATGCTGAAGCTTTTGCTATTATTGGACTATCTAATACCTTAGACAATATATACCTCAGATTTTTTTCTAGTTTTGCGAATCTATTAGTTTGTTCTGATGATTTGTCATCAAGAATATTAAGTAGCTCGCTTTGGTCTGTTGGGTCAGGTAATTCTTCGTCGTCATCGTCTACAAATGGGGGGTCTATCACTGGATCTGTCGGGTCAGTAGGATCATTGGGGTCTGTTGTTCCTCCGATTCCACCACTACTTCCACCTCTACCACCTCCCGGAGGAACAACACCATCACCTGCGTCTATAAACCCTGTACCTTGCCACTCTGCTCGGGTTGCATATACTCCTCCACTTTCAATACCATCACAATCTGAATCTAATGGCTGAAGATCTGTACTCCCTGATAATATACCTATTGTATATACTTCAACACCTCTTTTCTTCATAAGGCATGCCTCATATGATGGGTCCTTATCCGCCCATTCTCCATCTGTCATAAGAACTGCAATTTTCCTTATATTATCATCATCTATTTCATATAGCATTTGTTCTGCAGCGCCCATTCCTTGCCATGTTTTAGTCCCTCTATTCGCAATATCATCATATTTGTTTATTTCAGAAATTAATATATTCTCATTATCTGTAAAGTCTTGCCAATAAACTTTTGTAAAGGAATTGGTATCAATATTTTCATTATCAGAGTCCATGCCATCATCATTCTCATCACCGTCATATGGAAAACGATCGGCTACAGGTACCTGATCGCCACCAAACCCTACTAATCCAATCTCTACTCTATTTGAAGGAAGTTTATCTAGAACTCGTTCAACACCATCTTTTAATGAATTCTGCACAATATCTATTCTGGGAGTATTTGTACCGAATGCCTTATTATTCATAGAACCAGAGAGGTCGGTAATAAATACTACTCTTGTATCCTTGATATCGAGATTATAAGATACATCTGCTACAAGGCTGGAAGCTGCAGTACAAGATGGTAAATACATTGTTCCACTTCTAGGATTTCCAGTTACACCAGTACCATTCTCTTCATTTATCAATGTTAGTGATGTAGAACGAGTAGATCCAATTAAACCAGATTTAAGTTGAACAGTTGTCTGCTCATAATCAAAAGGACAGGTTGCTAGACAGGTACCAGAGCAAGATGGCGCAATACAATTTCCTCCTCCTTCTGAGCAAGATCTAAATATTTCAATTCCAAAGTTTCTATTGATTTCTCCTTCCTGGCCTTCGTCTAAGAAACATACCTCGCCATTTTCAGTCCCTCCATTACAAACCCCAGCGTCTATACATAAATTATCTCCATCATAATCAATAGGGCTATTAATTGGGCAAAATCCTGATGTAGCTACATTTCCATCTATAAGAGTCTTACTGACTAATATATTTTGTAAATCTGACCCATCACAATACTCTGCCGACTGACGCACTCCGTCACCGCAGAAGTCCCCCGAAGCAGAAAGGAATCCGCATGACCCTGAACAATAGGTGCAGGATTGACCATAATTCGCCTGACATTGCACTCCGTTTTGATCACCATTATCACATTGTTCTACTCCAGCGTACACAAACCCATCACCGCATGTATTTGCTTCGCAACGATTTGTACATCCGTCTGTATTATCGCTATTACCGTCATCACATTGTTCACCATCTTCCAAAATTCCATTTCCGCATTCGAGGGTTGCACGACAAGAAATCGATGGCCAATCATTTTGCCATGTACATGCATCCTGTGAACCACTACTCGCTGCATGACATGTTCTTGTTCTTGTTAACTGAATAGATTCACTTGAGCAAAGCCCATCCGTCAGTCCAGGTGAATCACAATTAGAATCAACCGAACAAGAGAATCCTACTTTTGTAGCCTCTCCCGCTACACAGACGCGAGAACGACCACAAGCATCATAATTTCCCCCTAGCCCTCCACAACTTCCTTGCTCGCAATCTGCATCAGATACACATTGTGTACCATCACCACAGAGCGCCCCTTCCCATAGATCGATCGTTCCATCACATTGTTCTGCAGACTGCACAATATTATCACCACAGAATGGTCCATTTCCACTACAATCCCATGCACATCCCTGCCCAGCATTTGTTTGATAAGAGCCATTTGAACCTGTACACATTCCACCGGAAATCGTAAGTCCATTCACAGAAGTAGATCCGCAATCACATGATTCTCCAGATGAAACCGTGCCATCTCCACAATATAGTGATGCAGTATACGTACAATCAGATCCACAGAATCCATATGATCCATTATCTACTCCATCATCGCACTGTTCTCCTAATTGTGCATCAATAACTCCATTTCCACATGTTGAAGCGATACAGGCTGTCGTATCCGAAATTTCAAATCCAGAACAAGAATCATTACAGACTTGACTTACGGTTCCAGAATCTACAATACCATTTGCCGCACAAGATACAGCTGGACCCAATTGTCCAAGCTCACAAACCTCATTTGGCCCAATCACTCCATCACCACAAATATCCGAAGTTCCGAAAGCTGCACCAGTACAGGTAAGTGAATTTCGTCTAAATCCATCTATATTTCCTCGTGAATTTCCTGTAATTTCAATTTCACCTGCTTCAAACACCGGCAATGGATTCTTCCAATTTCCTTTATCAGATTCCAATTCCGCTGTCAGCTGATAGTCAAATGTACCAAGCGAACGATAATGATAGGCATAACCTCCAACGGGACAAATATATTTTCCTGAAAGTTCATCGACACATGTATCAGAATTTTGACCTTCTGGGCATAAACTTCCATAACCATTCAATGGATCACTCGGGATACCTCCAAGCTGGGTTCCAAGTTCCGTATTCCAACTCTCCCAAGAACTTGCCGCAAAAGAACGAACAAATGTACCTGATTGTAATGTTGGTACTGAAGGAATACAAACTTCTCCAGAAGGACATTGATTATTACTCGTACACACCTGACTTGTTGTTGCATTACAAACACCGTTTTGAGATCCGTATAACTCAAGTGAAGAAGCAATGGACACCATATCCGTCACACGTGCCGTATCACGTCTCAATTTTGATTTCTCATCTGCACAAACCTGACCCGTATCACAATCAAAATCAGAAGAACAAGTTTCACCCGTCCAAACCCCGTTAGATTCTCTACAGAATGAAATCTCTTCAATATTTGTATTAAAGGATAGATTTTCAATGATTTGATTAAATATATCGACTGTTTCTGGTGTTGCGAGTTCATTGTAGGACACGATGTATATATTCGAATAGAGATTATCACGCACAAAATTCGTCTCCTGTGCATTTGGTGCAGAGATATACAATGTTCTTCCATCTTGAACAGCCCGATATCCATCCACGATTGTTTCCGAAGGTGATCCGGTAAATCCTTGCGACCTATACCAAGCGGCAGGCGTAAGATAGTCTGGATTCTTTGCTATTCGAATACCGATTGCATCACCGGAATTGTCTGCAACCTTAAATATATACTCTTTTATAATACTCTCTGGACCTGATTCTGTTGGAGCAACCACGTGAACGGTTGGTAAATCCTCAGATGGACCATCCGTACCATTGTCACGACAGAAATGCGTTGTAAAATTCTGCCATCCACTTCCTTCTCCCGTTCCAATCTCCGTTCCTGTTTCGTCATCGATGAATGGAAAATGTTCAAATGTAGGCCATGGATTTTTACAAACAAATGTTGTCACTGGTAAATACCCTGACAGCAACTGTATTTCCGTATTTGTTCCATCTATCGTCACCTGCGCTATGACGGCAGCTGACCCTGATTCACGTCCAGAGACAACCGTCGCAAAGGAGCGATCGAGTATAGAGCCGTCAATATCTTCCCCTGTCCGTACATCACTAATAATCGTGCCTTCAGATGTCTCTCTCCAATCATCCCATGTCCAACTATATATCCCCGGAATTGATTGAATTTCTGTTTGTATACCATCCTCTAATGAATAGGTGCGACCATAGAAGAGATGCGACTCGTCAAATGTACCAAAGAACCCAGGCGCAAGCCCCGTTCCATCATGAACCGTCAAAACATCAAGCTCACAAATTGTATCCGATGTCGTAAACGATTGATGTACTTCCCCATTTAAATGTACTCCAATTCTAGACGCAATTCCCTCTCCGTATAGATCCGCCGTATCAGAATCCCCCTCGATTACAATGTCATAAGAAGCATTCTCCTCCATGAGGACATCATATTCAATCATATGAAGATACTGCCCTTCCTGACCTTCAAGTGGTACAGACTGAATATTCTTAATCGGCAATGTGCAAGCCCCTTCATTTTGAGCACGCAAGTTTGGAATAAAGAAGTCCTTTACCTCGCGCCATAATCGAGCAAATAACGATCGGTCAGATTCAACGTCACTATCCGTTAATATTTTATGAGAATCAGGACAGTTGTTGCCTGTTGTAGATGTATCAAGAATCACGAATACATTTTTATCAAATGTCTGCTTGGAAAGTTCTTGATCAGAGGTAAAGCGAATAGCTGCATTACGACAAGCAAGTCCCTCATCTCTTGCCGGCTGTACATCAATAATACTTGGACGCATTGCACAACAACCATTTGTTGCTACTCCATATATATTTGATTCATCACAATCAAGATCCGTCGTTGCTCCGCAAGAAAGTGCATACGTTGCTTCTGCTGGCTCGACAAATTCACCTACTGGTCGCACATGTATTAATGATTGAGCCCTCTGTGTTACCGGGTCAACAGCAAGCACTGCATTCATGCTGATTTCTGCCATCTGAATAGGATCAATACGTCCATCTCCTGAAACACCAACCTCACATTGTGCATATTCTCCTGCACCTACAACACCATCACCACACTGAGAAGGTGTTTCATATGCAAAGGATGCTCCTTCAAAAAGACAGGTTGCACTACATCCATCACCATTTTGATTATTTCCATCATCACAATCCTCTCCCCCTCCTGCAAAATCCTGAGCCACCAAACCATCACCACATGTTGAACCAATGGTAAACCCTTCTCGAATACAGCGAGAACTGCAACCGTCACCATCTATTAGATTTGAATCATCACATGTTTCATATGGCCTTGTGATTGCCCTATCCCCACAAATAGCTGGAGACTCGAGTGAGGAAATGGATCCTTCGCTCGTACAAGAAGCGCTACACCCATCACCACTGCGTGAATTTCCGTCATCACAATCCTCTCCGCCGGCAGCAGGATCAAAAGCAATGTCACCATTTCCACATACGACACCTATCGCCGAAGACCCTTCATTCAAACACTGTGCAGAACATCCATCGCCATTTTGATTATTTCCATCATCACAATCCTCTCCAGCTCCATTTGGTAATACATTCCAAACGCCATTTCCGCACAATTCTGGACTTGCTTCAAAAATCCCCTCGCGTAAACAGGAGGCGCTACAACCATCTCCAGACAATATATTTCCATCTTCACATTCTTCGCCTTCGCCTGTTTCTATAATTCCATTTCCACATGTCGCAAAACGTGTCGTACTTCCCGTCGGCAGACAGGAATTTGTACATCCATTTGGCACATGTTGCGCATCTGATTCAAACAGCTCTCCTGAAATAGTAACCCATTCGGAAATAGTAGGATCTCCTGACGTATGAAGAGCTGGATCATTTATAATTGGATTTTCCCATTCCCAATCATAGGCAGTTGCCGATAGTCGTTGTCCCGCCACAGAACAACTATCTGGTTCACTGAATGGACGAACATTGAATGATGTTCTACTTCCGACTCGATCAACTTCCATATGACTTGGCCCGACATCTACATAGGAGATGGAACAGAAATCACTTCCAGCGCCAAATATCCATGAATATCCATCCGGATCATTCAATCGTGTAAGTGGTTTCGCTTCTCGTGATAACAGATCACGAGATACTGTCGCCTTATAAAATATTCCCTCTGTTAATTGATTCGTATCAAGATTTGCTGCAAATTCTATACATCCCAATTCACCGTCTGCCGTTTCTGCAAATTCGGTACAATAGGCAGAATCTGAAATACGCCCAGTTGTATTTGTACACAATTCATTTGAGCACTCTTCAACAATAAAATTCTGTGCGTCTTCTATACCTGTTCCAAGATAAGAGATTCGCATTGGAACATTGAATTGGCCACCTATCTCTGCATTGAGACATGCTGAATTACACGCAGGCCAATATTGTTCTATATATGGATCGGAAAATATGACACTTAATCGAGCCCTTCCATCGAGTCCTGTAACGCGATCAGAAGCAATCACCGTCGTCTGCCCTTCAGCGCGAGCGGTAACAAGTGCACACTCGTCGCGTGCATCGCCACTACATTGCCCAGGCTGAATAGACGCAATGGATTCATTCAATCTCCAATCCCAGTCCACATCATTAGATAAGAGTAAGCAGGCACCATTCGTTGCATAGGATCGATATTCTGATTCTGCACCTTCAAATCGCAATGTTTCTTCACCTGGTTTTACAATGACATCTTGTATTTCACAGACAGATCCTGCAGGACCGGTAACAAATTCCCAAGAGATATCTTCCTGCATATTTACCCCTTCACTCGATCGAGCTCCCGCGGTCACGGTGACTCGATATCTTGTATCCGGATTTACTTGAAGACCCTCAAGAGGGCGTACTTCAAAATACGTGTAATCTGATGTGTCAAAACTCGATAAAATTCCTTCTGCAGGATCAGAAAGACGCGCGCAACGATCATTCAAACACCTTTGAACAAGAATTGTTTCACCCATGCGCAATGAACTATGGTCCATATGCGTGGTAAAATCAGCGCCAATAACAATGTTTTCACATGTTTCCGGCGTAAATCGTTCATTCGGTACAGCACTAATCGTATTTGCGTCACAAGCAACAACGATGGAAGGCGTTTCTAGAATTTCCCCTGTCGAGAATGTCCAACCATATCCTGATTCAATCTCGCCATCTATCTCACCATCATCCACTGAGCCAAACTCAAAATTCACTGTATTACTTCTTTGCGATTGTATTTCTAAGAATACAGGACCTGTTCTACCGGGCGGAGCAGTGACAAGCACCTCTTCGTCTGCCCATGAAAGAATCGTAGCATCTATTTCGTCAAAAAATGTAACAATTCCTTCTTCAGAACCAAAATGATCACCATAGACGGTAATTTCATCACCAGACTCACCGATATTCGGGGAAAGAGCACAGATACCTGGATCTGGCTGTCCAAGCGTCACAGAAAATGATTCGCTATTTGAAAGGGCTCCATCTTGACGAAGCGGTATGAGATTAATATTATGTTCATCAGCTGTTACCGATATGCCATTATCATATGCATCTGGAGCGATAATAATGACCTGATCATCACGCCAAAATCCATCTTGACATGCCTCTGGAAAATCAATACTACCAATACCGCTATCCCCTGTTCTTGTATTTTCAAAACGCACCGTACCCGTCTGAGAACCAAAGTGCTGTCCATGTATTGTGACATATGTTCCCGGAGAACCATTTCCAGGATCAATGTCTTGAATCTGAGGCAAATCCTCAAATACTCCTTCTTCAGATGCATTTCTTGCATAATATGGAACCGCATTTGATCGAATACCATCTACCGTCACAACCGCAAAATAATCTCCATCTTCAAGAACAGGCGTCGTTACCGTAATAGAATCATTTCCCCAAGACTCATAGGTATTTGGTTCAGATTCATCGAAAAGAAAATCATCATCAAGATCAAAATAGACATGAGAATCTTCATTCTTTACTCCACCAAACCCTTCACCAATCAATGAAACGCGAGCGCGAGATCGTGCCGTATTTGGAGAAACACGACAAAGATTAGGTCTTTGAATGTCATTGACGTCAAAATCTTGAATAAGAGGTCCGTATTCATCATTTGTCGCATCGGTTAATCCACCTGATGTCTGGACCGTAATCGGACCATCAATCGCATTTTCAGGAACCATAACCGTCACGCCAGCATTTGACCATCTTTCACTACAGGAAGGCGATGATGCTTCAATGCGCGAACCTTCTATACCTGTAAAATACACCGTGCCCTCAGATGCACCAAAGAATTCTCCTTGAATGAAGACGAATGTTCCTGATGCGCCACCATGCGGAGATATATTCGTTATAATAGGCGTCGCGATACAGAAATTATCGACACAAATACCCTCTGCGCAATCTGATGTCTCCGTACATGCTCCACCACTACAAGCTCCGCAAGCTCCCCCACAATCAAGCCCTGTTTCCCCTAATGAATCATCAAAAACATCATTATAACAATGTGCCGGATTGATTCGAACTGTAACAGAATCCGTATCTATATTACCCGCTATATCCATATTTATTGTTGATGTTCCGCCGATTGGAGGAACCCTTGAACCAATGCCTGTATTCTGCGCACCTGTTGCATTTGTGATCGCATTAATAACAAACGTTGTGATTGCAATAGAGCTAAAAATAATCACGAGACCAATACCAGCATTCAATAAAATACGTTTTGCTTTATCAACCTTCTCTGGATTACCGGCAGCCGTCATCCATAAAAATCCTGCATAGATAACAAGAATAACCGTCAATATTCCAATAACGGTAAGTGATGTTCGAATCAGCCTTGCAATCACAAGCCTTAGATCCGCTTGTCCTAATCCAGACGCTTCTCCAGCATCACCAAGATTATCAACAATCTCTTGCGCAAATACAATGTCTAGTATTCCAAAAACACCCCCTAAAATCATTAGGATGAAAAGGAAATGATAGAAGTGTTTTTTTAGAATGTTCATGACGACGGTATACATGAAGTAGATGAAAGCTCTCCATTACAGCAATACGGTTGCAAATCAGTAGGAGTGCATACTCCTCCTGTTATTGGAGGACCAGAAGCTGGATTATAACAATTCTGATACTGATTTCGATCAGTAGGAGTGCATACTCCTCCTGTTATTGAAGGACCAGAAGCTGGATTATAACAATTCTGATACTGATTTCGAATTCCTTGATTTACTTGAATATTGTAGAGATAATTCTGTTCTTCTGTTGATTCTAGAAGTATTCCATGAGGAATGGATACCTGCGTTACGGATTGAGATTCAACTTCTACCGTACTCAAACGCGTATTGAACCATAATTCATGTAAAGGATTTGGAAGAAATTGAATATTCTCGGATGTAGCCGTATTTGCCATTAATATATCGTCAAAAACGATCTCCACCGGCTGATCAAGAGCCACCTCTTCACTTAGTAAATAGGGTGAAATAAAAGAGATTATTGGACCTCTTAATTCGATCGCATTATTTGTATGAAAATCCCATGCATAATCATCTCCAGCGGTACCGTCATTATTTCCATCAAGTGCATTACCTGCCACGTCAGCAACACCGTCATACGGATAAAACTCTACTTGTGGAGGATTTGATCCTGGTGTTGCCGCATGTACATTTACACGCAAATCTTCACTAGCAGGAAGGCAGAAAAGTGTTTCTCCGCAAGAATTTGTTCCGCATGCATCGCTTGTAATAAATGTTACCGTACGATAGCCATTGCTGATTTCATATTGCCCAGATACATCTCCTGATAAATCACCTGTAACACGTATATGATTGAAGTCCGCATCGGCATTACCACTTTCAAAAAAACCAGAAGCAGAAACAGGGTCTATTGCCTCATTAAAATTCACCTGAACAATAATATTTCTTGCATACTGTCGACCCGCAAGTGGAATGGAATCAACGATATGCGGTGGAGTGAGGTCAATTTCTGTACCGACGGTGAATGACCATTCATATCCTCCATCTACAATTACATCGTCACCGGTTGCCGTAAGGAGTCTGTCTGACAATTCAACGGTATACTGCGTATCTTCAGAGCTTGACCCCATCAATGGCACAATGAAACTAAATGTTTTTAAGTCATCGGTAAACGAAACGACGGTGTCATCTTCCGTGAAACGAGCCGATTCCCCTTCTGCCGTAGGGTAGATTCGAATGAAATTATCGTTCAAAGCTCCATTATTTAGATTCTCATCATCCGTTATATCCAATGGAGTCCCCGCATTATTGTATCCATTAATAAATTTTTCTATATCCATTGCTGATTTAAAGGTAACAATAACTTTTGTATTGCGAGGCACGTCAATGGCATTTCGATCTGGATAATGATCACGAATTCCACCATTCCCTAAAGAATGTGAGAATGGAGGTGCCCCTGGCGCCGTTCCAGAACCGCTGTCGCCAAATAATCCAGCTCCTTCAAGTGAATTAAAAATGAAATTTGTAATCGCAAGAGCAGACAATGTGATAATCAGTCCTATGACGGCACGTATGATGGTTTGTTTTGCTTTATCAACTTTCGTCCCATCGCCCCCAGCTGTCATCCAAAGAACTCCCGCATAGAGCATCAATCCCAAAAATACGACTCCCATCAATCCAAGAAGAATACGAATGATACGACCAATTAATTCAGGAAGGCCTTGATCGGTCAATCCACTTGTCTCTCCAACTGTGTCTAAATTTACCTGCGCAAATACCGGATCTGCAATAATCACAAAACCAAAACCAATCGCAAGAAGTAGTGCGATAATACTTTTTATACTTATCCCCCGTGATCGATGTTTCACAAGCATGTTTCTACATACATTATAGCAGAAGGATCGTGTATATCTCCGACCTCTTGTGGAGACAATTTTCCGTTGATGTAAAGACATGTTAGGATACAAAAAAAATCCTATGAGTTTATACGCACAAATCAAAGATGATTTAAAACAAGCAATGAAAAATAAAGACAGTAAAACATTAGACATCCTACGTCTCCTGACATCTGCCCTACAAAATAAATCAATTGAATTAAAGCGGGAAATGGAAGATGCAGATGTACTCGCAGCGGTAAAAAGTGATGTAAAAAAGCTACAAGACGCACTTAAAGATTTTGTGGCAGGAGCAAGAGAGGATCTCATAAAGAAAACCGAAGGAGAAATCGCGATTTTGAAAAAGTACTTACCTGCCGAAATGAGCGATGAAGAACTAGAAAAACGGGTGCGTAATCTACTTTCTCAATCAGCGATAAGTGACCCGAATGATATAGGAAAAGCAATGGGAATTGTGATGAAAGAATTGAGTGGACAAGTAGATGGAAACCGCGTACGAGAAGAAGTGCAAAATCAGTTAAAGTAATGACATACTTCCTGCACACCGAGATGTGCATGAGGACACTAACTCTGTGTGAGTTCTCCTGTAAAAGAAAAAACAGCCTTTCGGCTGTTTTTTACTAATCTTTTATTCTTTGTTTCACTACCTTGCCAACGATTGTTTTTAGCTTCATCGTCTCATTATTCAAATATCGCCGTGTGAGCATTTTATCTATATTAACTTCTATTTGCCAGCCATTTACAAGAGACTCATTGTCATTTGAGCACAGATTTATATACTGTTCAGGCAGATCTATAATATATTGATTCCAGTCTTTCGTGAACAATAGCTCGGCTACTGCCTCATTTTCTACATATAGTATTCTAGGTCTTGTTTCGTCGATCGGATTTACTGCAGCATAATAAACCTTATCGTCATCCGCATGTTTTACAAGTACCGTACCTCCTTTTGGTAATAGTAGACTGCTTTGTGGAATTTTTTCCATAATTTCTCTACCTACTATCTTCATATCAGCGAATGACTTTTTCCATGTCTTGTAAATCTGAAGTTGGGTAACTAAGTGACTATGTCCATTGTAATCTATATAATGTACAGATTCTGTATTTAACGAATATACAAACTCACCCATTAACGCGATAATATCTTCATCTTTCCCCTCACCGTCCGTAGCAGGTGTCTCGACTTCTGATTCATCATCATTCATATCAGACGCATCATCACCAATACCAGTATCATCAATGTCCTCATTTTGACCGCATACATCATACCAATCCTCAGTAGTAATCTTGTATATTATAGATAGATTTTTACCTTTACTTCTGAAAAGTATATATGTTGGAGACGGCGAGTCATTATGTGTATATTGAACCAATTCTTTATAATCCTGCCAATCACTTCCAATTAGGAATTCATTATCACTGATAATAAATTCACTTATGTCATCTCCCGAAATCTGAAAACCAAAGGTATGAGGGTTCTCCTCGCAGATTGCTCCAGTATAACCAATATCAATCGCAGATGGACTAGGTAATGCACCACTCCCGCCGCAGCCACCTGTAGAAAATCCCCAATCTCCATCCTCTGGACCCGTTGTTAATAATCCAGTCGCGCTTCCTGATGCGGCGACGATTTCTCCCTCATCGGTCGCGACAGTTGTAGATGAACAACTAGCAAGCGCATCTGAAAGAGTAACAACCGAGTCGCTTACAGACCATACAGCGCTTGGTGATGTGGGATCAGGGGTAATGCTGTATTCTGTACCCTCAACAAATCCTGTGTCCATCGCTTCGCTAAATGTAAGAACAATCGAGGAATTAGCATCAACCGATGTAGCCAAATCATCAGGAGAAATAGATAAAATAACCGGCTGTGCATAATCCACTTCCGTATTCACCGTTCCAGAGGCATCTCCCGTAGCAATCGCATTCATTTCTACCGCAGCTTGATCCTCTACACATGCCGTTGAACATGTCTGATCTCCAGACTCTTGCGTGTAAATGAGCTCAAACGCATTCTCATTTACTCCATCGGTCGAGGTCACCATGTCCGCATCCGTTTCGTCAAGGTTTACCAAAAATGTTACTGGGTTTGCCGTAGCTGATCCAGAAATAGCTACCGAGCTAATATCGATTGCATTTCCTCCCTGTGTAACAGAAAAACCATATGGTGAAGCTCCTGACAGAGCCCATGTAGCCACTGACTCATTCGACACTTCCACTTGAATACGATCAATAATCCCATCCGTATCCGCATCTAGCAATCGAATATCATTACTGACTCCACGATCACACTGTGTTGTAAAGCTCCAATCTCCATCTTCTGGACCCGTTGTTAAAAGTGTTGTATTTGTTCCAGAATTCGCATCAATATTTGCTTCTGTCGTTGTAAGTGTTTCTGTTACACAATGACTAAATCCTGCATGTGTCCATGTAATCACCGAGTCTCCCTCTGTCCACTCAGTAGTTGCCCATGCAGGAGTAGGAGAAATACTATATTCGTTTCCGAGGTTAAAATTTGTATCCATTCCTTCCGAAAATGTAATGGAAACATTGTATGAGTCTGATACTTGCGTAGCATCTTCTGCAGGACTAACACTTAGAATAACAGGTTGCATTATGTCCTCTTCTGTATCTGTAGTACCCGAATCTCCTGTTGCTATGGTATTCATTTCCTCATTACTGTCCTCTATGCAAACCGTACATGTCTGATCACCTGTTTGTTGAGTATATATGAGTTCGATAGCATTAGCATCGACCCCGTCAGTATCTGAAACCATATCGGAGTCAGACTCATCTAAATTCACTTGTATAATTACAGGACTTGCAGATGCTGACCCGGAAATCGCTACCGAACTTATATCGATTATGTTCCCGCCCTGAGTTACAGAAAGTCCATGTGGAGATGCGCCCGATAAGGACCATGTATCACCTCCGATATTCTCTATCTCAAATTGTATTTGGTCAGGGACCCCATCCGTATCCGTGTCCTTAAGATCTATATTTTGCGAAACATTATCAGGTGGAGCTACGCCGTCCATAAACATGATATGTATCGCTCCGGGCTTTGTTCCTACAGCCCCATCATCTGGCGCTCCAGATACCATGTCATTTATTCCATCTCCATCTAGATCTGTTAATCCGGATACACTAGTACCAAAATCTTCATTTGCCGCAATGCCCGAACCTGAAAGACCTCCATTGCCTTCCGTAATAAGTACATATGAACTAGCAGTTCCATCAGAATTCATAAATAAGACATAGACAGTTCCGGATGCGCTACCTGCGGTATCCTCACCGTAAGCACCTATGGCGAAATCTGTAACACCATCGTTATCCATATCTCCAATCGATGTTACCGCAGACCCAAAATAATCATTATTTGAAAATGTCGCGCTAAAACTGCCAGTCGTATCAGATATTTTCTTAACACCACTACTCTTCACTCCGCCACTTGAATCTAGTAGTAACAAGTAAGCTGCACCCCTATTCGACCCTCCATCATCATCTTTTAGTGCACCTACCAAAATATCTGTAACCCCATCACCGTCAAAATCACCAATATCCGCGACATCAATTCCAAACTCATCATTATTATCCAAGTAAGTCGTAAAATTAGTGGTCGCATTAGATATTTTGTCATATCCATCTACAGAACCATCCGTGCCAAGATACAGTATATAAACGGCACCCCTATTACTACCTCCATCATCATCACCTGATGCACCTACGAGTAAATCTTCTATTCCATCTCCATCAAAATCACCAATCCCCTCTAAGCCTGAGCCGAATACGTCCGCATTGTCTAGAGTCGCTGTAAAATCCCCAGCAGTATCAGATATTTTCTGAGAACTGCTCACAGTACCATTACTATTCATGAACAATACATAGACAGCACCCCTATTATCACCTCCATCATCATCACCTGTTGCAGATACCGCATAATCTATAACTCCATCATTGTCCAGATCTCCTATTTTAGTAACTCTTTCTCCAAAATAGTCTGCATTACCAAGTGTCTCGCTAAAACCACCTGTCCCATCAGCTATAAAGTAATCAGCATCTGCCGCACCATCGGCACCCAGCATTATCAAGGATACAGCACCTCTATTAGAACCACCTGTATCATTATCTCTCAGTCCGACAATTATATCCGTGATTCCATCTCCATCAAAATCACCTGCATCATCTACAGAATAACCAAATGCATCATTATTTGACGGGAGGGTAGACAGATCTCCAACTCCATCAGAAATTTTATTCGAGCTAAGCACTTCTCCGTTAGCAGCCAAAGTTATTCTAGAAATTAAAAATAATAGAACAAGTACAGTAAAAGAAATCAGAGTTATTATTAATACCACCTGATCTCTTAAGTAGTTTATTTTAAATTTTTCCATTCTTTTCCTTCTCCATGGTATAATTGCCATATATCTATGACAATTATACCACAAATGCACCGCACCCTGAATTCAATATCTATAATAAAACTCCCCAACCTGACGACCGTGGGATCCTAGAATTCAAGCATAGCTTGTCCCTATGTTGTAAT
>CAYWYQ010000007.1:0-19571 GCA_964462325.1 uncultured Gammaproteobacteria bacterium
CTTACTTCGGTCCTCAACGTTCAAGCAAATCTCATTTAATTATCTGCGCGGACGGACTCGTTGCGCAACGAAAGGTCCGTACTTCAAGCGAGAAGTCGGACCTTGAGTCGTAAGCTAATTAGCCACATAGCTTGTAGCTTGTTAGTCACCTAGCTCTCTTTATACTCATTCACCTTCCCAAGTATCTTTCAGAACTTAAAATTAAGCTATGTTTTCCAAAGAAGATTTACGATATAGGCTTGCTATGCAAAATGATGTATTCAGTAGAGTGCGTCAGTTTTTTGCTTCTAGGGAGTTTGTTGAAATTCCTTATGTCCCGCTTCTTACGAAATATCCCGGACAAGAACCTAATCTTGATCCAATGGAAGTAGATCTGATACTGACGAATCCATCTCAAAATATAAAAGCAGGCCTAATCACTTCTCCGGAATATGTAATGAAGAAACTTATTGGTTCTGGATTGGAGAAGATATTTACAATCACGCCCGTTTTTCGAAATCTTGAAGCAAATTCGCAGACAAATGCACCTGAATTTCTTATGCTCGAATGGTATGCCCCGGGAAATTACGATGATTTGATGCAAGAAACAGAAGATCTATACAATTTCGTATTAGATGAAGACAGATGCTGGGCACGAATCAAGTATGAGGATGCAAATATGGTCGACGAAGAGCCGCATGTCGACAAATCCCATTTTTTTATTACACATTATCCAGCCGAGAAAGCTTCTCTTGCAAAGGTGGAGAATGGATATGCACAAAGGTTTGAGGCATTCGCTTCGATGGTCGCCCCAGACTCGATCCGGGATCTCCTGGATAATAGTCAGGGGATTCTGAATCAAGTTCAGAATGACGAAGGTAGTAAAGTACTGGAACTCTGTAATGGTTTTTGCGAGCTCACGGATGCAATAGAGCAGCGCCAACGATTTAAAAAGGAACAAGAAGAGCGGAAGGGTCTTGGCAAGACGGTATTTCCTATTGATGAAGATCTTCTGAAGGGACTTTCAAATATTAAAAACTCGATCTA
This sequence comes from uncultured Gammaproteobacteria bacterium, assembly GCA_964462325.1. Lineage (GTDB taxonomy): Bacteria > Patescibacteriota > Patescibacteriia > UBA9934 > UBA9934 > CAYFMS01. Next base: position 1,027 of record CAYWYQ010000007.1, read on the forward strand.
TGGAAACGCACTCGGAATTGACCGACTCATCATGCTGAAGTATGGTATTTCAGACATTGGAGAGGTTCAGATATTCCCGTATACTTACCGTTATTAACTCTATTGCAATTTTTTAGGAAAATTTGATGGAGCGCAAGGAAGATTCAGAGCACTAAGGAGGTGTACTGGAAGGTACGATGACGAGATCGGATGAATCTGACACAGTAATCTACTAATTTTACAGACAATTATTATGCCATCACCAAATGAAATAAAAAAAGGAACCGTTATTAATTACTCAAATGACCTTTGGGTTGTTGTTGGTTTTCAACGTGTTTCTCCCGGGAAGGGAAGCTCATTTGTTCGCACGAAGATGAAATCACTTTCTACCGGAAAAGTTGTTGAAAATAACTTTAAGTCGAATGAGAATCTTGTTTTTGAAGATGTTAGTTATAAGAAAATGCAATATATCTTTGGGGATGACTCTACGCTGACATTTATGGATGGACAAACCTATGATCAGGTGGTGATCGGTGCTGACATTATTGGTGATGATCGGAAGTATTTAAAGGAAGGATTAGATGTGACGATTGTGATGCATGGTGATTCAGCGATAGCAATGGAACTTCCAGGGAAAATTGAATATATCATTACAGAAACACAACCAGCGGTGAAGGGAGATACTGCATCAGGAAATGTGAAAAAATCAGCGATTGTTGATAATGGACTCGAAGTGCAAGTACCGATATTTATTAAAGAGGGAGATGTAGTAAATATAAACACAGAAAGTGGTGATTACGCGGAGCGTGTTCAGAAATAAGCGTATATGAATATCAAAAAAACACCGCAGGGTGTTTTTTTGTTTCTCATCTGGTAAAATACAGACATTATGGCAAAGAAAAGACGCAGACGCTCAAAAAGAAAATCCCGAAAAAATACAGGACTCTCGCAAGAGATGAAACAAAGTATTACGGCGATTGCATTATTTGCCATTGGCGTAATGCTTCTCCTGTCATTTGCGGGATCGGCTGGCGTGATTGGAGAGGTACTCAATGAGAAACTATCAGAGTTATTTGGTTGGACACGTTGGCTCGCTGGTTTTGTGCTTCTTGGTATTGCGTATCAAACCGCCTTTCCAAAGAAGGAAGTCATTACAACGGCAGGATATATCGGGATATTGTTGACTTTTATTTCATTAACAGGACTGACAAATTTATTCATGCAAGGAGCAGATCCTTCGTTAGATCTTCCGCTTGCAGGAGGATATTTGGGTCTGATTATTTCTTCTGCACTCGCTGGTGCGGTTGATGGTTTTGCGGCAGGAGTTATTGCATTTGCATTGCTTGTGACGGGTCTTGTACTTGCATTCCAAGTCTCACTTGATTCAATATTTGCTTTTGATCGTTTGAAGAAGGACAAGAGCAAGGCAGATAAATATTATGATGACTATGAAGAAGATGAGGATGATGCGACGGTACTCATCGAAGAAGATGAGGATGAAGAACCATTAATAGATGAAGCGGAGGTCATGGGTGCAGGGTATGCATATCAAAACGAGGACGAAGATGAAGAGTCTGTGATGACGAGTACAAGAAGACGTCAAATTCAAATTCCGGTTGATTTATTAAGCGAACATAAGAGTGATGCAAATGGGGGTGACACAGATCGAAATCAGGAAATGATTCGGAAGACCTTTGCTCACTTTAATATTGATGTAGAAATGATGGATGTTCGCGTTGGGCCAACCGTAACGCAATATTCATTACGACCACCTCATGGCGTGAAATTGTCACGAATCATTGGATTACAAAATGATCTTGCTCTTGCACTTGCGGCACATCCTATTCGTATCGAGGCTCCTATTCCAGGAAAGGCACTTGTCGGAATTGAAGTTCCAAATCAAACGATTGGATCGGTCGGTTTACGTGAGCTGCTCGAGTCTCGTGATTTCAAAAAACGAAAATCTCCTTTGACAGCTCCACTTGGAAAAGATGTTGGAGGTAATGTTGTCTCTCTTTTGGTCGATAAAGCTCCACATATGTTGGTAGCAGGTGCGACCGGATCTGGTAAATCTGTTTGTTTGAATGTGATTATTACATCACTACTCTATCAGAATGGTCCAGATGACATTAAACTTGTCATGGTGGACCCAAAGCGAGTTGAACTTGGACGCTATAGTGGTATTCCACATCTATTAACGCCGCCGATTGTGAAGGTGGAAGAGGCGATTAATGCACTTAAATGGGGAGTGCGCGAAATGGAACGTCGACTTGATTATCTTGCAAAAGCTGGTGTACGAGATATTGATGCCTATAATAAGCAAAGCAAAGAACGCATGCCGAAGATCGTGATTATTATCGATGAGCTTGCAGATTTGATGAGTCAAAATAAGCGCGATGTAGAGTCACTTATCGTTCGTATTGCTCAGATGGCACGTGCAGCGGGAATTCACTTAGTGCTTGCTACGCAGCGACCATCTGTCGATGTTATTACAGGAATTATTAAAGCAAATATTCCTACGCGTCTTGCTTTTGCTGTTGCCTCTCAGGTTGATTCAAAAACAATTCTCGATATTTCCGGTGCAGAAAAATTACTTGGACGTGGAGATATGCTTATCTCAACACCGCAGCAATCAAAACCAAAACGCTTGCAAGGAGCATTTGTTTCTGACGAAGAGATTGCTGCCATTGTAAAGTTCCTGAAGAAGGAAGGGGAGCCTGATTATAATACGGCTGTTATTGAAGATGAGCGAACAGGAGGTACATCATTTGGTTCAACGAATGCAGATCCACTTCTTGATGATGCTATTCAGGTTATTTTACAATCAAAAAAGGCTTCAACATCTTATTTACAAAGAAGGATGCGCATTGGGTATTCACGTGCAGCTAGTATCGTTGATCAATTAGAAGAAATGGGAATTATTGGGCCGCAAAATGGTTCAAAGCCGCGTGAAGTTCTTATCGATTCTTGGCCACCACAAAAAGCACAAAGTGAGGAAGTCGATTCTAGCAATCATGTAGAAGCATCTGATGATGTACAAAGAGAATCAGAAGAAGAATTTTCTGAAGAGGAAGCTATATCTGGGGAAGAGGAATTTGAGGATGAGGCGTAAGAGTAGTAAACTTGCATGACATGGTATTTGTCATGAGAAAATTAGATCAGTCACCTCAAGCATTGGGTACAAAGCTCAAGGAACTTCGATGTGGTCAGACGATGAGTTTAGATATGGTGGCAGAGAAAACTCGTATACAACGTAAGTATCTTGTTGCACTTGAAAGGGGAGATTACGCATCGTTGCCAGATCCGATATATACTCGTAATTATATTCGCATGTATGCCCGTCTATTAGATGCGGATGAGAAATATTTTCTAGAGCTATATGAAGAGGAATGCGGACAATGTGATCTTGTTGCCCCCTTGCAAACACCAAGGCAACGGATACAAAGAATCCAATTATTTGTTTGGAATAGGCTGGTAAAATTTCTTGCATTATTTGTCATTGTTGGATTAATCATTTTTTATATCTCCTCTCAGGTGCATGCGCTCATTTCGCCACCGGAACTCATTATTTTTTCTCCTTTAAATGAAAGCGTTACCAGTGATGCATTTATTACCATAGATGGATATGTTGGTAAGGAGTCGAATGTCTATATTGGTGACAAACAAGCTATCGTCAGGCCAGATAATACCTTTTCAACTTCGGTGAGTTTGGAAGGAGGATTGAATCTTATTACAGTGCGTGCCGCAAGGAGATATTCACGTACAGCAGAAATACAACGTACGGTCCGTTTTGAGCCAGAGGATCTATCAACAGATTAAATAAATATCCTGTAATATTTGATATAATGAAACCAACGGGGGAGTTATCCCTGTTTTTTAATACAAACTCCCCAATAGAACTATGGCAAAAACACATTCTAAAAAAACAAAGGTAGAGCCAAATGACAATAAAGCGAGGCTTGCGGCAGCATCTGAAGCAATATCACAAATTAAGGAACGCTTCGGCGAAGGTTCGATTATGCGTCTTGGTGATGCACGGGCGATGCAAGTAGCTTCCATCCCTACAGGTTGCTTGTCCCTTGATCTTGCTCTTGGTGTTGGCGGTGTTCCAAGGGGACGAATTATTGAGATATATGGACCGGAATCATCCGGGAAAACAACACTTGCTCAACATATCGTTGCAGAAGTGCAGAAAGAGGGAGGGGTAGCTGCTTTTGTGGACGCTGAGCATGCGCTTGATCCTGATTATGCACAAAAGATTGGTGTCAATATTGATGAATTATTTATTTCACAGCCAGATACTGGGGAACAGGCACTTGAAATTGTAGAGACACTAGTGCGCTCAAGCGCAGTAGATGTTATCGTCATTGATTCGGTCGCTGCTTTGACACCTCGTGCAGAAATAGAAGGGGATATGGGGGATTCTCATATGGGCTTGCAGGCTAGGCTCATGAGTCAGGCGCTTCGTAAGCTTGCAGGGATCGTTGCAAAATCAGGTACGACGGTTATCTTTATTAATCAAATACGTATGAAGATTGGTGTGATGTTTGGGAATCCAGAAACAACACCAGGGGGGAATGCATTAAAGTTTTATGCATCGGTGCGTATTGAGGTAAGGCGTAGTGCACAGATTAAACAGGGTGATAAAGTTGTTGGTAATCGCGTGAAAGCGAAAATTGTAAAAAATAAGGTAGCTCCACCATTCCAGCGATGTGAGTTCGATATTATGTATAATGAGGGAATATCTATTGCCGGAGATTTGCTTGAAATAGGGACACAATACAATGTTATTACAAAACGGGGGAATACCTACTCTTATCAAGAACAAAAATTGGGCGTTGGACGTGAAAATGTAAAAAACTTTTTCAGAGAACACAAGAAATTAATGATGGAGATACGAGGAAAGGTGAAGGAGGCTGTGCAAAACAATGTATAAGGAACTTGTTTTTTAAAAAGGTTTTGTTAAAATACCGCAATCTCGGTCTTGGTTTCCTGCGGGGGATGGCACGGGCACAAATCAGTCATTACTCGTCTGAAGCGCTCATTGTATTCGCGACTGATTCGTGAAAGCGTCCATGCCCTGCAGGATACAGAGATTGTGGTATTCTTGACGATTTTATCATTTTATTGCTATACTACCGGCGTTCAGTTGCTTTTATGTGACTTGTACAGAAATTTATGCTATTATTAGCATGTTTCAACTCCTAAAGCTTTAGCAAAACGATGGTGTGATCCCCCGTCACCTCCAATCATCAGACATTTTTATGTCTGAACAATTGAATAATTGAGTATTATAAACCGCTTGTGGTGGCAAGCGATATTTTTAGTTGTATTATGGCTAGTATCCCAGTAAAAGAACGAGTACAGTTTAGTCCAATTCGCGACGCGATGGACCTCCCTGATTTAATTACCATTCAAAAGGATTCCTATCATTGGTTTCTTAAAGAAGGTATCAGAGATTTATTTAAAGAAATTTCTCCAATTACGGATTTTGTAGGACGTGATTTAGAATTACGTTTTGAGGATTATTATCTTGATGAACCAAAATTCGACGAAACAACTTCAAAGGCAAAAAACATTACCTATGAAGCGCCCCTCCGTGTAAAAGCAGTTCTTGAAAATAAGCGAACACAAGAGAGGAAGGAACAAGAAATCTTTCTTGGTGATCTTCCTGTGATGACACCACGAGGAACTTTTATTATTAATGGAATAGAGCGTGTGATCGTGTCACAGCTTGTAAGAAGTGCTGGTGCATTCTTCACGGCAGAGCTCATTCGTGGTCGAAGGTATTATGGTGCGAAAATCATCCCGAATCGCGGAGCATGGCTTGAGTTCGAAACCGACGCAAAGAATGTTATTTGGGTGAAGATCGATCGAAAGCGAAAGGTGGCCGTGACGGCACTAATGCGTGCATTCGGATATGCGACAGATGAAGAAATCCGAGCACTCTTTAGCGATATCGATACACATCCGATGAATAAGTATATAGATACGACAATTGCGAAGGATATTTCTACAAATGAAGACGAAGGTCTTAAAGAGGTATATAAACGAATTCGGCCAGGAGATATGGCAACAGCTGAAAATGCAAAACAGCTTATTCACTCCATGTTCTTCAATTTTGATCGCTATGATTTAGGTCATGTTGGACGATATAAGTTCAATTCACGATTTAATGTCGAAAAACCGGAAAAGGGCGTAGACAAGGAAGAAAATAGAATTCTTTCAAAGGAGGATCTTGTAATGATCGTTCGTGAAATAATTCGACTCAATAATCACCAAGAAGAACCAGATGATGTTGATCATCTTGGTAATCGTCGAATTCGAGCCGTTGGTGAATTGATTCAAAATCGATACCGTATTGGTCTTGCACGCATGGAGCGTATTGTTCGTGACCGCATGTCTACATATGATATTGATACGATTACACCTGGTAAGCTTGTGAATGCAAGGCCGGTCATTGGTTCTACCCGAGAGTTTTTCATGTCATCACAACTTTCTCAGTTCATGGATCAAACAAATCCTCTTTCTGAACTCGAGCATAAGCGACGATTGTCTGCTATGGGTAAAGGGGGACTTACACGTGAACGTGCAGGATTTGAGGTCCGGGATGTTCATCCTACTCACTATGGACGCATTTGTCCCGTGCAGACCCCTGAGGGACCAAACATTGGTCTTGTTGGGCATTTAGCTAGTTATGCACGCATCAATAAATTTGGATTCCTTGAAACGCCATATAGAAAAGTAGTTGTTGAGAAAGGAAAGGTACGTGTGACGGATGAAATTGAGTATGTAAATGCATTCCGTGAAGAGAAGTCTGTCACGATTCCTGCAACAGTAGAGATTGATGAAAAAGGATTTATTGTTGAAGATATTGTGCAGGCGCGTCAGTATACGGAAGCAAAATCTGTACCAGTTACGGAAGTAGATTATATGGATGTTTCTACCACGCAGATTGTTTCTATTGCTACATCACTTGTTCCGTTTTTGGAGCATGATGACTCTACGCGTGCACTTATGGGATCGAATATGCAAAGACAGGCGGTGCCAACGATTCGTCCTGTCGCTCCTGTTATTGGAACAGGACGCGAACGTCGCGCAGCAATCGACTCAGGGCATGTACTGATTGCAGAAGAATCGGGAGAAGTAACAAAACTGTCTGGTGGAGAGATTACCTTGAACTATAAGAAGAAAGGAGAGGTTACATACCAGCTTAATAAATTTATTCGTTCAAATGCCTCTACGGCAATCAATCAACGTCCCGTTGCGGATATTGGTGCAAAAGTAAAGAAAGGAGATATTCTCGTTGATGGTCCATCTGTTCAGAATGGGGAATTAGCACTCGGTCAGAATATGCTTGTTTCCTTTATGAGTTGGGATGGATACAACTATGACGACGCTGTTATTGTAAACGAACGTGTTGTGCAAGATGATCGGCTTACGACCGTCCATTTAGAGCACCTGAAGCTTGATGTTCGAGACACAAAACTTGGTCCGGAAGTTGTCACATCAGATATTCCAAATGTCTCTGAAGAAAAATTGAAACACTTAGATAATGAAGGAATTATTCGTATCGGTGCTGAGGTGCATTCGGGAGATATCCTCATTGGAAAAATTACACCAAAGGGCGAAACAGAACTTTCCGCAGAGGAAAAACTTCTCCGCGCGATTTTTGGTGAAAAAGCCCGAGATGTTCGAGACTCTTCACTGTACTTGCGCCATGGACATAAGGGGAAGGTGATTGACATTAAGATTTTCTCTAGAGAAGAGGGAGATAATCTTCCTCCTGGCGTAATTCGATCTATTCAAGTAACAATCGCAGACCTTCGAAAGCTACAAGCGGGGGATAAGGTTGCAGGGCGTCACGGTAACAAGGGTGTTGTTTCGAAAATTGTTCCCGTTGAAGACATGCCATTCACGGCAGAAGGTCGTCCAGTAGATATTATCCTTACACCTCTTGGTGTTGTATCTCGTATGAACCTTGGACAGATCCTCGAGGTACACCTTGGTCTTGCGGCGGAACGTCTAGGATTCAATGTAGCAGCACCTGTTTTCGATGGAGCGCCAGAAAGCTCTATTCGCGAGCAACTTACAAAGGCTGGTTACCCAGAAACGGGTCAACTTACATTGCATGACGGAAGAACGGGTGAGCCATTCCATCATGATGTAACCGTTGGGATCATGTACATGCTGAAACTAAATCACATGGTCGAAGATAAGATGCATCAACGTTCTATTGGCCCGTATTCACTTATTACGCAACAGCCCCTTGGAGGAAAGGCACAATTTGGTGGACAACGATTTGGAGAGATGGAAGTTTGGGCACTGGAAGCATATGGTGCTGCGCATACATTGCAAGAAATTTTGACCATCAAATCCGATGATGTTCCTGGTAGGTCAAAGGCATATGAATCAATCATTAAAGGAAATACGATTCGAAAAGTGAATATTCCAGAATCGTTTAATGTATTGATTCGAGAATTGAAAGGACTATGTCTTGATGTAGAACTTCTCAAGAATAATAAAAAAATTGATGCAGAAGGGCATCGGGGTGGAGCACCTAGTACTCACTAATCAGAGAGCGATATGGCGATGAAATTAAACACACTCAAATCTTCAGACTTCGATTCAATTCGATTGAAGCTAGCCTCTCCAGAGGTAATCCGCTCTTGGTCATTCGGTGAAATAACGAAACCGGAAACGATTAATTACCGTACGCAAAAACCTGAAAAACACGGTTTATTTGCCGAAGAGATTTTTGGTCCGTCAAAGGACTGGGAATGTTATTGTGGTAAGTACAAAAAAATTCGTTACAAGGGAATTATTTGTGACAAATGTGGTGTAGAAGTTACACATTCCAATGTAAGGCGTGAGCGCATGGGGCATATTGAACTTGCGTCACCAGCAACACATATTTGGTTTTTGCGTGGCGTTCCATCAAAGATTGGAACCATTCTTGACATGAGCGTTCAGACACTTGAAAAAGTGATTTACTTCACAAGTTTTGTGATTACGGATGTGAATCAGGAAGCTCTTGAACAAACACAAGAACAGGTGAAGGCAGAATACAAGGCAAAACAGAAAATGATTGAAGGAGAACGTAAACGAGATATTGGACGTATTGAAGATAAGTTTGCAGAAGACGAAACGACTCTTAAGAAGGAAGTAGCACGTATTAATGAGATGGCGGATAGCAGGCTGGAAGAATTAGAAGAAGATTTCATCTCTGTCGATAAGGATCTTAAGGAAATTAAAATCATGAAGGTGATTCCTGAGACTATGTATCATGATTGGTCTATTAAATTTGGTCATATATTCGATGCTGGAATTGGGGCAGAAGCTATTTTGCGTCTACTTGAACGTATTGATATTCAGGCAACGATTGCTCAATTAGATATTGACATTGAAGCAACTCGATCAAAGACAAAGAAGGATCGAATTATGCGGCGTTTGAAACTTCTTCATTCACTTGTACAAAATGAAGTGAAGCCAGACTGGATGGTGCTACGCGCTATTCCCGTTATTCCTGCAGATTTGCGTCCAATGGTACCGCTTGATGGAGGACGATTTGCAACAAGTGACCTTAATGACCTTTACAGACGCGTTATTAATCGAAATAATCGATTGAAGCGATTGTATTCATTGAATGCTCCTGAAGTGATTACACGAAATGAAAAACGCATGCTACAAGAAGCAGTAGATGCGCTTATTGATAATTCGGCGCGATCATCTAAGACCGTTATTGCCGCTGGTGGGAAGAAGCGCCAACTAAAATCTCTCGCGGATTTCCTTAAAGGAAAGCAGGGACGATTCCGTCAAAACCTTCTTGGTAAACGTATCGACTATTCTGGTCGTTCTGTGATTGTTGTTGGGCCGCATCTTCGACTTGATCAATGTGGAATTCCAAAAAAGATGGCGCTTGAGCTTTTCAAGCCATTCGTAATCTCTAAACTGATTCAGCGTGAATATGTTCACAATATTCGATCAGCTAATCGATTTATTGAGGGTGATCGAAGTGAAGTTTGGGATATTCTAGAAGAAGTAACGGCAGATGCATATGTTCTTTTGAACCGTGCGCCAACACTTCACCGTCTTGGAATTCAGGCATTCCGACCAGTTCTTATTGAAGGAAAGGCGATTCAGGTGCATCCCCTTGTTTGTGATGCCTATAATGCTGACTTTGATGGTGACCAAATGGCGGTACATGTACCCCTTACTGACGCAGCAAAGAAAGAAGCGAATGAACTCATGCTTTCTATTCGAAACCTTTTGAAGCCTTCACATGGAAGTCCGGTATCAACACCAGGAAAAGATATGGCTTGGGCTGCGTACTACCTTACAATGACACTTGATGAAGCGGATGAGACTTCTCTTAAATCTTTTGCGAATAGAGAAGAGGCATTGTACGCATATGAATTGAAGAAGATCGGATTACAGCAATGGATTCGAGTACGCTATGAAGGTGAAATGCTCATTACGACTGTTGGACGACTTATTTTGAATCGTCTATTCCCAGAGAAGATTGGGTACATTAATGATGTACTTGGTAAAAAACAGGTAGCAGCTGTTATTCGAGAAGTACTTGAATACTACGGGCAGGAATTTACCGCTGGACTTCTTGATCAAATCAAGGAGCTTGGTTTCCGCTATGCGATGCTTTCAGGGTATTCATGGGGAATGAGTGAATTGCCAGAAGTAGTTGGAAAGAAGGATGTTGTCGATGGAGGAAATAAGAAGGTCCGAGAAATTGAGGATTATTATGCACAAGGTCTTCTTACGCAAAGCGAGCGAACCTCACAGATTATTAAGGTTTGGACAGAGGTGAAGGATCAGATTGAGGACATGTCAAAGGGGTCTCTTCCGCGAGGGGGATCCGCGCAAACAATGATTGAATCTGGAGCTCGTGGAGCATGGGGACAGTTAACACAGATGATTGGAATGATTGGTTTGAAGTCTTCTTCAACCGGTGGGATTATCGAACTTCCTGTAAAATCTTCCTTTAAGGATGGAGTTGATGTACTGGAATTCTTCATTTCATCACATGGTATTCGAAAGGGCCTTACTGACACAGCACTTCGAACTGCATCGGCTGGTTACTTAACACGTCGATTGGTAGATGTAGCGCAAGATGTAGTTGTACATGAAGAAGATTGTGGTGATAAGAAAGGTGTAGTGCTTACACATGAAGAATCTGAAGAGATCGGAGAACCTCTTCTTATTCGAATTCTTGGTCGGTATACCCTGTCAGATATTAAAGTACCTGGCGGACGCAAGGTGATTGTTCCTGCGGGAGAAATTATTACTGAAAATCATATTCGAACATTGAAAGAATCGAAAAAACCACTTACAGAAGCACATGTACGTTCCGTAATGACTTGTCATATTGAACGCGGGGTTTGTCAAAGCTGTTATGGATATGACCTTGCCTACAATAAACTTGTTAAGCTCGGTACGGCGGTCGGAATTATTGCCGCACAGTCAATTGGGGAGCCAGGAACACAGCTAACAATGAGAACATTCCATACTGGTGGTGTGGCTGGAAAAGACATTACACAAGGACTTCCGCGTGTTGAAGAATTATTCGAGGCTCGTATTCCAAAACGAAAGGGAATTATGGCTGAAGTAGCCGGAACCGTTGAAATTGAAACAGCAGAGCGAGAAATTCAGCAAGTTGGAACAGGAAAACTCATGAAAGATATGCGTCCAGGACAGAAGATTGTTCGTATTAGATACGAAGCGATCGAGGATGCAAAATTACCCGTTGGACGAGGAGGAAAGTTGAATGTAGAAGTTGGAGATAAGATTAAAGCTGGTGATGTTATTGGTGAAACGAAGGATGGCATTAAGGTCATTGCTGAATTCAATGCAGAAGTAAAGAGTGCAACAAAAACAACGGCAACAGTTGTGCAAGAGGCAAGAAAGGTGCGTGAATACGTTATCCCTCAAGGGTATCAACTCTATGTAAAGGATGGTGATAATGTTGTCGCTGGAGATGTACTTACAGAAGGACATCTTGATTTGCAGGCACTCTTCAAATATAAAGGAAAGGATGCAGTTCAAAAGTATCTTTCAAAAGAAACACAAGGGATTTATTCTTCTGAGGGACAGAAACTTAACAATAAGCACATTGAAATTATTGTTCGGCAAATGTTTAGCCGAGTTCGTGTTACCGATCCAAAGGACACCGACTTCCTTCCTGGAGAAATTATTGAGAAGGGGACATTGCAAGAAGTAGAGCAGCAATTAGAAAAAGGAAAAAGCACTGCTGAATACGAGGAACTGTTCCTCGGGATTACAAAGGTATCTCTTTCAACAGAAAGTTGGCTATCATCTGCTTCCTTCCAGGAGACAGCGCGAGTACTTATCAATGCATCTGTGACAGGAAAGGTCGATAGATTACAAGGATTGAAAGAAAATGTAATCATTGGTCGACTCATTCCTGCCGGTACGGGATTTGGTGCTGACCAAGATTCGGTAGAAGAGAGTTCTGATGTCGAGATTGAGAAAGATATTGATCAAGCAAGTGATTTAGATAAGGAAATTGCTCTTGAAACAATAAAGAAAGGAGTTGCGCCTAGCGCAGAGGACCCTGCACCAAATGCAGAATAGATTTGAAAAGAAAAACATGCCCCGAAAGGCATGTTTTTCTTTTCATGAATTTGATTTTTTGATAATCTCGGTTTATATGAGTGGACATAGTAAATGGTCAACAATTAAACATAAGAAAGGAGCTGCGGACGCAAAACGTGGGAAAATATTTTCAAAACTTTCTAAAGCGATTTCTGTAGCAGCGAGAGATGGTAGTGATCCATCAATGAACTTCACGCTTCGCGTAGCTATAGATAAAGCAAAACAGGCAAATATGCCTAAAGATAATATTGAAAGAGCTATATCACGCGGTACTGGTGCTGGTGAAGGGGTGCAGCTCCAAACGGTGCTTTATGAAGGAATGGGTCCAGGAGGCGTTTCTATTATTGTAGAAGCAGTTACAGATAATACAAATCGTACATTTGGGAATGTACGAACAATTTTCAATAAATCAGGAGGGAATTTGGATGCAAAAGTGTTATGGCAATTTGATCGAAAGGGTGTTGTGCGCGCCGCAATAGCTGAGATTGAAGATAAGGATGCATTTGAACTTGCACTGATCGACGCAGGTGCTGAAGATATTTTGTGGAATGATGAATTGATGGTTATAAGCGCATTATCTTCACTTCAATCCGTAGAAGAAGAAATGCGAAGGCGCGATAGAGAAATCATAAGTGCAGAGCCAGAATATGTTCCGCAAAATATGATTGAAATATCTGATGAAATTGGTCAAAAGCTTGGACGCCTTATTGATGCTCTAGATGACGATGATGATGTGTCGAATGTATTCACAAATGCAGCATAATACCCTTTCATGAATAAGAAAAAACAAAGTACAGTATTAGGTATTGATCCGGGTTATGGTCGTTGTGGCTTTGGCATTATTAAAGGTCAAGGAAATGATTGGGAATGTGTAACGCATGGATGTATTACGACAGAAAGTAATAGTTATTTTCCGGATAGACTATCTGAAATTTATACAGACCTATCTTCTTTGATCGAACAACATCAGATACATTTGATTGCGATCGAGGAAATCTTTTTTTCAAAAAGTACAACGACTGCTTTAAAGGTAGCGCAAGCACGGGGAGTGATTCAATTATTAGCCGCTCAAAAAAATATTCCTGTCATAGAGGTAAAACCCAATGAAGTAAAAGTTGCTTTAACGGGATATGGACATGCAGATAAAAAACAAATGGAAGAAATGATTAAAACCGTTTTTCATTTGAAAGAAGTCCCAAAACCAGATGATGCAGCCGATGCATTAGCGGTGGCTTGGACAGGTGCGACAAGAATGCGTATACTGCAATAAAATATGGAACACAAACAACCAAGTATGCTCTTCGGAGCGATAAAAACAGGTGCCGATAAAGAAAAGGTGTTAAAGCTAACCACGAACGGCATTGTAGTGCTTTCGGGTCTATTGGCATTCTTTAGTCTAGGAGGGGGACATATAATGACCCTTGTTATTGCACTACTATTCATTGTCGGAGCATTAGCTCTTAAGAAAGCAAAGCAAGAGTCGATTGCTTATGCGATAGCTATCCTCGCGGCTATTGCTGTATTTCAAGGAGTGTTTAACTATTCAAATGCTAAAAATCTTCTCATCCTTATTTTCATTTTGTGGATGTCATTGCGTGCCCTCACAGCGACGAGAATACGGTAAGGTGATATAATTTTCATGTATGAGACGGTTATTGCGCAGCATAAAATTACATGGAACAAAACTCAAGCTTACTGCTGCAATGGGGGCAGTTATTTTATTATATGTTGGAGTTCTCTTCCTATTCATACAACAGACAAGTGCAAAGAATGAAATTGACTCGGTATTAACTCCTAGAGAATATCTTCGTGCAGAATGCCAAGAGCCTGATTGTGATTTTCTTCTCCTTGATTCTATCGTGACCTGTGAAAGCCGGTGGAGAATGGTTCAAAATAGTATTTCATCTGCATACGGATATTTCCAAATACTTGATTCAACGGAAAAAACGACAGATCCTTATAAAGAGGGAGAGCGTAAATATAATCCATACTCTAATATAGATATGGGAATTTATTTATACGAAACGCGTGGAGGGAATCCTTGGAATGAAAGTAAGCATTGCTGGATGCCTCGTTATAATCGACTTTCTTATTTGAAAAAGCCGACTTCCGTAGGGGAGATGCAGCTTGTTATCCCGGATGAATCTGGAAATATTGCACCAATTTTAGAATAAATAATCAGATAATTATCGGATAAGAAAAAACACCACTTTCGTGATGTATTTTCTTGGAGCGGGTAGGGGGAATCGAACCCCCATCTCCAGATTGGAAGTCTGGCATAATAAGCCATTATACTATACCCGCGTAAACTTTTCGAGCTATTGTGAGCAAATAGTAACAAGAGTTCGGTACATTGTCAACACTTTTGCTATACTCTAAACATATGTGTTTTTCTGCAGCTGCAAGCTTTGGGGTAGGAGGGGCGCTTTCTGCTACTGGAGTCAAAACAATAACGTCGACAAAGAAAAAGAAGTACTTTATGGTGGCGCTTGTGCCGCTACTATTTGGTATTCAACAAATCCTTGAAGGTATTCAGTGGGTATCTGAACCAGGATCTCTGCTAAGTATGTATGCAGGATATGGCTTTTTATTTTTCGCCTTTCTCCTCTGGCCGACATATATCCCAATCGCTGTTTATGCATTGGAATCAAAAAAGAAACGAAAGAAGTACTTGCAAGGATTTGTTCTTTTAGGATTTTCTATCAGTGTATCTCTTCTTATGATGATGCTTCTCATCCCTCTAGAAATACAGATAATAGACGATCACATTG
This sequence comes from uncultured Gammaproteobacteria bacterium, assembly GCA_964462325.1. Lineage (GTDB taxonomy): Bacteria > Patescibacteriota > Patescibacteriia > UBA9934 > UBA9934 > CAYFMS01. Next base: position 16,407 of record CAYWYQ010000007.1, read on the forward strand.
TGTATGCATTTGAAAGTAATAAAGTAAGTATCGTTGCACTCATTATGTACCTTATTGCAACAATCGGGTCTATGTGGGCATCTTCCATAAAAGCTGTACGCGTATTTGGTGTCATTATTCTTGCTTTTGCACTCTTTTCTTGGCTTATATTTAATACCGCATTTGTTTCGGTTTGGTGTTTTTATGCGGCAGTAATGAGCGTATTGATTTACCTGTATCTAAGTGGTAGAAAATAAAAAACTGCAGACATACGTCATACAGTAATGGTTCGCAGCATTTGCGGGAAATAGAGGTCATGCATCAATGCGCGGCGCACATACGATCGGCATTTCAGTGAAACGAATAGAGCCAGTTTTACAGAGGTCATGCACCGTAAAAAGACTTGAATGTGATGTAGATCTTCCTGTTTCAAATCTTCAATGGTTTTTTGACAGATGAGGCGTATGGTGCCGATGCGTGCCAGATCCGTAAAGGCACTTTCTGTGTCGTAACGCCAGACATGTTCTCCTGTGACCTTCTTTTGTTCTGCAATTTTTTCAATTGCTTGATAATACAATACGAAATCCGATGTTCTAGATTGATTGAACTCCTTCTCGGCGTTTCGAAGGATTGTACGAATTTCTTCCAGTTGCTCCTTGATGGTCATTGCCTGCCCCTTGTATAAGGTCCATGTACAGTTAACAAGAAAAAAATAGAAAAAGTCAATGAATTAGCGAATATTCGTGTTTATTTCTTGTTTTTGTCTTTCGAATTCTGCTGTCTGATCTTCAGGCAGAGCATTGCCTCGTGGGAATTCCACTTCGAGTGGATTTTGTTTTACTCCATTCACTTCTACTTCATAATGCAAATGTGGTCCAGTACTCCAACCTGTTGAACCAACGTAACCAATGACATCTCCCTGCTTTACGAAGTCTCCAGATGAAACATTGAATCGACTTAGGTGTGCATAGTTTGTGCGATAAGTACCATTATGAGTTATCTTAATGTAATTTCCGTATCCACGACTCCATGATGCAAAGTATACTTTCCCATCTGCGACGGCCATAATTGGTGTCCCCGTTGGCGCAGCATAATCGATAGCTAAATGAGGAGCTGTTCTTCCGGTGATTGGGTGGAATCGTGCAGAGCTATAGCCAGAGGTGATTCTTGAATAGGAAAGTGGAGCCTTTAAGAATGGTCGCACAAGTGAATCTCCATTTTCAGAATAGTATGTTGAGTCTCCTTCAGGTGTTTCGTATCGATATGCAACAATTTTCTTGCCTGTATTTGTAAATTCAGCCTTCAATACATTTCCAATACCAGCATTTTCACCATGACGCGATCGTTTTTCATAGACGACGAAGAATTCATCTCCTTGTTGAACCTGTGTTGCAAAATCTATCTCCCAAGCAAGAACATCGGCAAACTTAATCACGAGTAATTCGCTCAATCCTTGATTGATTGCCGTGAGAAAAAGCGACTGGTCAATGCGACCGTATGCCTGTTCAACCGAGATATCATATTCGATCTCTTTAAGCTGCGTTTCAAAATTATTTTCTAGATCAACGACAACCACTTCATCAGAATTTGGTTCATACTCAATTCTTTTTTGTATACCGTCTTCTGAAATAACGGAGATATCTTTTCCAAGTTTTACTTTTGTGAAATCAAATACCTCTTCCGCTGCATCAACAATTGCGAGAGCATCTGCATAGCTAAATCCAAGCGCTTCCATGGCAATCGTGAAGGTATCACCCTCACTGATTGTATGCCCCTGTTTTGTTATTTGAATCTCAGGTTCCGTGTGTAGTTCTTCTGCAATAGATTTTGCGTCAGCAGAACGATTAAGTACAAATTGATTCACGAAAAAAGCAAGACTTCCGGCAAAGAGACAAAATACAATAATTCGTTTCATGTAGGTGCTATTTTACAATAAAATCCGAATAAAAAAAATAACCCTTTCGGGTTATTTTATGCAACTCCATGTCGCTTTCTTTCTGATTCTGTTAAGTATCGTTTTCGAATTCTTACGGTTTCAGGTGTTACTTCGACCAATTCATCTGAGTCAATGTATTCAAGTGCTCGTTCTAGGTTCATGTCGATAGGAGGGACAAGCTTTACCGCGGCATCTGCACCGGAAGAACGCATATTGGTCAATTTCTTTTCCTTGATTGGGTTCACAACCATATTACCTTTCATGCTCATTCCAATCACCATTCCTTCGTAGACATCGGCACCTGCTCCTACAATCAGAGCTCCACGTGCCTGAAGACTATCAAGTGAATACGGTGTTGTCTTTCCATTAAATCCAGAAATCATGGAAGCAGTTGTCCGCTTTTCGATTTCTCCCGTAAATGGAGCACGGTGAGAAAATTGGTGAGAAAGGGTTCCTTCTCCCTTGGTGTCTGTAATAAACTCACTTCGATATCCAAGAAGTCCTCGTGTTGGAATATGGTATTCAAGTCGTGTTGAACCATTTTCACTTTGCATGCTGATCATTGTTCCTTTACGACGACCAAGTTTTTCGATCACGGCACCTGAAAGAGCATCTGGTACATCAATAACGGCAATTTCAATTGGTTCCATTTTCTTTCCATCTTCTTCTGTGATCACAACACGAGGCTGACTGACTTGAAGTTCAAATCCTTCACGTCGCATTTGTTCAATAAGAACAGCTAGATGCATTTCTCCGCGTCCACTCACCGTAAAGACATCCGATGTTTCTGGAAAATCAACATGAAGTCCCACATTGATTTCTAATTCCTTTTCAAGTCGCTCTCGAATTTGTCTCGAGGTAACAAGTGACCCTTCTTGTCCGGCAAAAGGAGAATTGTTTACCATGAAATCCATCTTCAAGGTTGGGGCATCAACAGTAATAGAGGGAAGGGCTTCTGCTTCTGTGTCTTCTGCAATGGTGTCTCCAACATAAATGTCTGGAATTCCAGCAATTTGAACAATATCTCCCGCTTCTGCTTCTGCAACTTTAATTTTATGCAGTCCTTTATTTGTAAGGAGTTCCGTAATTTTCTGTTTTGTACGTTTTCCATCTGTATCGATAACGGTGATAGTCATTCCAGCTTTAATAATACCTTCATAGACTCGTCCAGTGGCCATGCGACCAAGGAAATTGTCATAACTCAAGTTTACGGGTTGGAAACGCATAGGTAATTCCGTATTCTGTTTTGC
>CAYWYQ010000007.1:19599-20740 GCA_964462325.1 uncultured Gammaproteobacteria bacterium
GGTTGCAAATCCTTATCTTCATCTTCTAGGTTTTTCTTTGCAACACCATCACGTGCGATGGCATAAATATATTTGAAATCTAACTGATCTTCGCTCGCTCCAAGTTCAACGAAGGTATCAAATACCATGTCGAGAACGGCATCAGGACGAGCCATTGGTTTATCGATCTTATTAAGAACAACAATAGGCTTAAGTCCTAATTCAAGAGATTTTCTTAATACAAATTTTGTTTGCGGCATTGGTCCTTCATACGCATCTACTAAAAGTAGTACAGAATCTACCATACGTAGTACGCGCTCTACTTCTGAACCGAAATCGGCATGGCCAGGCGTGTCAACAATATTTACCTTCACATCTCCAAGCTGAATAGCGGTATTTTTCGCATAGATCGTAATCCCTCGTTCTTTTTCGAGTTCATTTGAATCCATGACACGTTCTTCAATAATTTCTCGTTCATCAAATGTACCAGACTGCTTCAGCATGGCATCTACGAGCGTTGTTTTCCCATGGTCAACATGGGCAATGATTGCAATATTTTTAAACTCCATAATATAGGTTGAGGATCGAAGTCTATCATTTTTTGTGGTATTTGTAAATGGCTGAAGGCGGTGTAAGATACTTGCATATGCGGAACAAGATACAAGAATATCTCAAAAAGAGAAAATGGGATGAATTCAATCCAACAGACTTAGCGAAATCAACAATTGTTGAGGCAGCTGAACTACTTGAATTATTTCAGTGGGGGCAAAAAACGCGCGCAGAATATATAAATGATAAGGATTTTGTACGAAAAGTTAGACATGAAGTAGCCGATGTTGTTATTGATATAGATCAGTTAGCAAACCGTCTCGGATTTACTTTGGAAGAAGCGGTTGAAGAAAAGCTAGATTTTTTAGAAAAGAAATATCCAGTTGATGAAGTATTGAAAGGGAATGCGGACAAGATACATTGGGATCATCGGAACTAATATGAAGTACAGCAAAAAGCAGTCTCCAAGAATGTTCTCACGCATTGCGAAACGATATGATTCCATCAATAAATGGATGAGTTTAGGGCTTCATAAAGGCTGGAAGAAACGTTTGGTTTCTGAAATGAAGGAAGGGGAGGGGCTGCATGTGCTTGATTTGGCGACAGGAACGGG
>CAYWYQ010000007.1:20750-27131 GCA_964462325.1 uncultured Gammaproteobacteria bacterium
TGTGTCGAAAAGAAGCAATGTCACATCTGTGATAGGCGTTGATCCATCAAAAGGCATGCTGGAAGTTGCGCGTTCACGAAATGTGAGTAAGAACGTAAGGTATGAAATCGGAGATGCTCAGCATTTAGATTATGATGACCAATCATTTGATCGAATTTTGATGTCATTTGGTATTCGTAATGTACCAAATACAGAAAAAGCATTGAAAGAGATAAAACGAATACTAAAGCCAGGAGGAGAGGCTCTTATCATGGAATTTTCACTGCCGAGCAATTTTATTGTCCGTTTTTTCTATTTGAATGTCTATTTACTATTCATCGGATCTCTTTATGGTTTGCTTTTTGCGCGTGATGTAAAAGCGTACCTTTATTTGCGGAATACAATACGCGATTTTCCTTCTGGACATGCATTTGAAGAGTTATTGAGAAGTGCGGGTTTTGTAGATGTAAAATCACAAACATTATTATTCGGCGGTGTCACGATATATACAGCTAATAACAAAATGCTACTGTTGTCCCATGACTAGATTATTGTTCGCTAAGAAAAAATTGCATCGGGTGGATGCAATCCTTTCTGGTCGGGCTAGCGAGACATCTCACTCGCTCACTTTGTTCGCTCATCCAGGGACTTCCGTCCCTAGGACGCTCGCTAGCTCGCTGTACCCTCGGCATGTAAGGGGGAATCCCCCTTACCATCCCCCAAGTTCGAGTATCACTAGAAAAGAAAAACCCCCAGTCATTTCTGACTGAGGTTTTTTCTGGTCGGGCTAGCGAGACTCGAACTCACGACTTCTACGTCCCAAACGTAGCGCTCTAGCCTACTGAGCTATAGCCCGTTCTATGTTCACGGGCTAAATTTACGATCTACGTTGTCAGACTTTTGCGCGCCTCGTCACCGTACTTTTCAAGTACGTGTCCTCGGTGCTCATCGTCTTCCTAGTATCTCATTAAATTTATCTCCGTTCACTTACTAAACTGCGTCTCTTCTATAAATGAAAAGGTGCCGGAACTATAGCAATAATTAACCTCATTGGCAAGAGGAGGAGCTTAACAAGAACGTATTTTTGCGCTAGGATCCGCGTATATGAGAAAAAAGAATATTCGATTTGAGGACAATCAAAAACGGATGAACATTCTAGAACCCGGCAAGCCATTATTTGGACAGATTTATGGTAGATGGAAACAGGAGTACTTTGGGAATAAAAATCCGATTGTTCTTGAAATTGGCTGTGGTCGAGGAGACTATACGGTTGGTCTCGCTCGTGAATTTCCAAAAAAGAATTTTATCGGCATGGATATGAAGGGGGACAGAATTTGGTTTGGGGCATGTGTTGCAGAGGAGGAAGATCTGAAAAATGTTGGATTTATTCGATCAAGGATAGAGCTGCTTCATGATTTTTTTAGCGCTGATGAAGTGGGCGAAATCTGGATTACCTTTCCCGGACCAAGGCCTCGTAAAGGTGAGGCGAATAGAAGGTTAACAACTCCTAAATTCCTAGAGCTCTACAAAACAATTCTTAAAAAAGATGGGATTATTCATGTAAAAACTGATAGTGATTTTGTATATGAATATACACAAGAGGTTTTAGATGTTCGAAATGATACCGAGATACTTGCTCGTACAACAGATCTTTACGGATCTAAATTTGTAGGAGTGCATCATGGGATCAAAACTCATTTTGAAAAAAGGTATTTAGCACAAGGAAAGAAGATAAAATACATGGCCTTTAGATTCAAGTAATACCTTGACTATTCACCTTATATTGGGTACACTCTCATCACTAAATTAGTATGCCGAGGTAGCTCAGTGGTAGAGCAGAGGACTGAAGAACCTCGTGTCGAGAGTTCGATTCTCTCCCTCGGCACCACAGAATTTTAGAAGTGAAAATCTGAACGCAAAGTGCGCCAGAAAAATGTTAATATAGTGAACGGAGATAAATTTGATGAGATACTAGGAAGACGATGAGCACCGAGGAAACGTACTTGAAAGGTACGGTGACGAGGCGCGCAAAAGTCTGACAACGTAGATCGTAAATTTAGCCCGTGAACAGTACGGGTGTGTAGCTCAGGTGGTTAGAGCGCAGTCCTGATAAGACTGAGGTCCATGGTTCGAGTCCATGCACACCCACCAGAAAAAAGAACATAGCAGTATGGTCTTTTTTCTTTTATTTGATAAGATGAATGCATATGAAACAATCATGTGAAAGTTGCCTGATGCCATTTAATAAAGACAGAGGAAAAAGAGAATCAGAAAAATATTGCAGCATGTGCTATACGGATGGAAAACTTCTTGGAGAAGGGATGTCCTTGAAGGAGTTTCAAAAAATGACCTATAAAGAAATGGTCAAAGATGGCATGAATCCATTGAAATCCCGATTGATTGTATGGATGATTCGCTTCGCGCCAAGGTGGAAGTCGTAATGAAAGAAACCTTTAAAGTATAGCGTATTAGGTGTAGGATCTAATAGGACCTATGCATGCACTTCCAAATTTTGAGGATAGTACAGACGAAGAATTAGCCAAACTCGCTCAAGGGGATGTTTTAGCTTTTCGGGAGCTTATCGAAAGATATGAAGCCAAACTGAAGCGCTATATATTGCGTATATCTTCCTTTTCTCCAGAAGAATCTGAAGAAATTTTGCAAGAGGTTTTTATTAATATATGGAAAAATTTGCGGTCATTTAATGTAGGACTTTCTTTTTCGAGTTGGGCGTATAGAATAGCAAGAAATCATACAATTTCATCTCATAGAAAACATGTATCTCGCGGGCGCGATCAAACATTCATGATCGACGCAGACCTTATGAGAACTCTGCGTGATGATCTTGACGTAGAACAGGAAGTAGAAGACGTCCTCATAAAAGAAGATATTGCAAAGAAGTTAAAGCAAATTCAAAAAAAGTATCGCGATGTACTTATTTTGAAATATTTGGAAGAAAAGTCGTATGATGAGATTGGTGATATTCTTAAAAAGCCTCCGGGTACGGTTGCCACATTGCTACACCGAGCGAAAAAAGCCTTTAAAAAGGTTTTAGAATCGTCCTAGTATGAGTGAATTATCTAAAAAAATTACGCAGCAAATTGAACAGGAGAACATTGAGCAAAAAGCTCAGTGGCGCTTTACCTTTGAAAACACATTTTTCTGGTCGATGTATATTATTGCCGTTTTAATTGGGGCAAAAGCAGTAGCATTCATACTCCATGTACTTACAAATACAGAACTTGGTGTCGCATGGCGTATTCATGGACTGGAAAAGGGCTTGCTCAAGCTTATACCGTTATTCTGGATTTTGCTTTTCATTTTATTCCTATCCTTGGCGGTTATTGGATATCAACATACAAAGAAAGGGTATCGTATATCTATCGAAAAACTCATTCTTGTAAATCTTGCATTAAGCTTTACTTTGGGACTTGTTTTTCATGTGGCGAAATTACCAGAAAAGGTAGAACCGTATTACGGAGATTTTCGTTTTTATGAAGATATTGACGAACGACGAGAACATTTTTGGCAAAATGATGTTAGGGGTCGCATTGCAGGAAGATTAGAAGGAGTATTTGACGATATTCTTTTACTTGAAGATACGCATCAAATAAAATGGAATGTTCTGTATTCTGAAGAATCCCTCTGTGAAGATATGGTATTACATATTGGTCAACGTGTGCGTATTATTGGAACGATGAGCACGGATGAAGTATTTACGGCAAATATTATTCTTCCATGGGATCGGGAAGAGGAACGTATTTATAAATGTGCGCATAGAGAAAAGAAGCCAGAGATAAGGCAAAGAGAGAGGGTGAGATAAAGAGCCGCATACGGCTCTTTTTTCTTTTCCGACTAAACCACGGCTGTCAGGGGCTGTGAGGCTCCGCTGAAATCTCGTTGGCTGCCCTAATATGGTCTGGTACTTCATTCTCGAGGTTGAACCTCGAGGTTCAACCTCCCGTAGGAACGGTATCTACATGCAAGTAGATTTCTCCACTCGCTAACGCTCAGTCGAAATGACGAATTATGCTGGCTCCTGCCTTCATCGGAGTTATGGACTTGCTTGCCTGTCAGTAGGTCGGATTCGGGGTCAATCATGATCGCTAGGCTCCTGCCTTCGCAGGAGTGACAAAGGTAGGGTGAAAGAAAATCATTTCATATGCGTATTACTTAGTGCAAAGGCCAACGCGTATATAACGTTATTCAGAATCACATCATCTGCCGGCTCAGTTCATCGTATCTATCCTCAACGTACGTTTCGGTACGCCTGCGGAAGATCCTTGAACTTCATCAACATCTAATGCAATTCAAAATAACGTACTTATTAATCTTAAAAATAACACATGAACAATAAACTTATTATTCCTGTTGCTGCTTTTTCACTTATGGCAATAGGAGCTGGTTCTGCCGCCGCATTCACAACTGTTGATGCTGCTGAAGACGGGTCACAATATAACCAGCCTGAACATATTCATCGTCTTTCTGAAGAAGAGCGTAAGGAACGTCGCATGTACAGAAAGTGGATACGTGAAGAAGTAGAGCGAACGGTGACAAATATTGATACAGGCGTACGTATTACATTTACATCCGAAAATACAGATCTACTCACGAATATCGAGGAACGTGCCACCAAACACCATTCACGGATTCAGGATCGTAAAGATTCTTTGGATGTAAATCAGATTATTACTCGCGATGGGAATACACTTATGGTAGAACTGAGCTCTGATGATGCAGAAGTGATTGAGAGAATTCAAGATCGCGCCGAAAAACCATATCGTAGGGGGTATTTTCGCAAGCATGGGCCCCGTCACGATATAAAAGAGCGGCTACATAGGATACATAAGGGTGAACACTATGATCGATGGGGTCAGGAAGGAGGTGCCGATGAAGCATAATTAGCCAGGTATTAACCTCCTCAAATAAAACCGGACCTGAAGAGGTTCGGTTTTTTTCTTTCTTAAAATATGGTGAACTAGGGTATATGAAATGTATTATTTTAGCAGCGGGGAAGGGAACACGTTTATTACCACTTACGCAGGAAACGCCTAAGCCACTTATTGCAATTGGTGACATGACCGTGATCGAATATCTCCTAGATCAATTACCTGACTCTGTTCATGAAATACATATTATTGTCGGACATTTGGGACAGATGATCCGAAAAGCAATAGGGGAAGAGTATAAAGGCATTCCTGTTTCTTATCATGATCAGAAGAATTTAAATGGAACAGGAGGAGCGATGATGATTGTGAAAGATGTGATAGAAGGTCCAACACTTATTGTGAATGCTGACGACATGTATACGAAAACCGATCTAGAACATTTATCGAAGCACGCTTTAGCAATGCTTGTTACACCTATTTCCTCTGCGAGGGACAATGCCTTGATGATCGAAGAGGGGATGGTAAAGGGCTTTGGTGATTCTCATTTTTATAATGCAGGAGCATATATGGTAGATGAGCGTTACTTTGAAAGTAACCCCGTTGAAATACCCGTGCGTGATCATAAAGAACTGTCATTACCACATACATTGATAGAGGTTGGAAAAAAATATACATTGAACGCGATTATTACAACAGAGTGGATGCCGGTCGGAACACATGAACAATTAGCAGAGGTACGGAAATTCTTCAAGAAAAAAACAGCTGTGTAGCTGCTAAAGGATTCTCCACCAACGTTTTTTACGTCGACGAATAATACCGGTCTTACGGTAATAGGATTCGCGCCTAAGTACATCTTGCATTTCATAATGCCCATCTACACTGACATAGATCGTAAGAAAGAGCATTACGGCAAGAATCGGAGTTGAATCTGCACGATTGGACTGTAGTGAGAGCCAAAATGACCATGCGCATGCAATAGACATAAGGATTCCAACCATGCGTTTTGATCTCGCATTTGCGTAGACAAGAGACCAAAGTTCATTCAATATGCGGTGTTCACGTTGTGTGATTACCTCCCAGTATCGATGAGCTTCATTTGATTTTTGATGTGGTTCGGGGATCGGATGTGAAATGATCTCCCATTCATCATCTGTATCCATATTACACCTCCAAGATACCTTTTTAATGTACAAATAGTTGAATACAAAGTCAAAAAAACACCCGCAGGGGTGTTTTTTCCGAACAATCTATACAGGTTCTTTTCACGACTATGTGATTACAACGTCTACGACTTAAATAAGAATTTAAGCCTCGACATTCACCGAAATAACATTTCGGATCATTTTCCTTTAGAAAGGAGGTGATCCATGCACAGCTTCCGCTACGCATGCCTTGTTACGACTTAGTCCCTGTCGCTGGCTTCACCTTCGGCCGTTCTACAACGACCTTCGGGCGCTTCCAACTCCCTTGACTTGACGGGCGGTGAGTACAAGACCTGAGAACGTATTCAAGG
>CAYWYQ010000008.1:0-26223 GCA_964462325.1 uncultured Gammaproteobacteria bacterium
ACAGTAACGATTGCTGAAAATGGAACCGTTACAAACCCATCTCTTGGTGAAGATGACGCAAAGATCTCTCAATTCCAAGTTTCTGCTTCTGGTGAAGATGTAGATCTTGAAGAATTGACACTTAAGATTGACAATGCGGCTGATCACTCAGACTTCAAGCTTTGGACTTTGTCTAATGACTTGGTTGGAACTGGTGAATACATTGGTGATAAGCTTGTAAGCTTCGACGTTGAAGGTGTTGACACCATTGATGATGGTGATAATGAGATCTTCAAAGTTACCGCTGACATTGGTGGTGAATCTGGTGAAACCGTTGATCCATACATTGACAATGACGTTGATGTACTTGCAATTGGTGCTGACTATGGTTTCGGAAATGCGATTACAAATAACTTTGCTTCTGGTGACCAGTCAACGACGATTCAGGGTGGTAATGTAACATTTGCCATGTCTGGACCAAATGCAGGAGATATTCTTGTAGATAGTCAGGATCAAGTTCTTCTTGAATTCACATTGACGTCTGCAGAAGCTATCACGGTTAAGGATCTCGATGTAATCGTATACGGTGACGACGATGGAGATAATGATGCAACTGACTTTACAGAGGCTGGTGGTGTAACTGAAGATGATGACGGACTAATCAACTCTGGAGCTGAAGCGAACTTGAAGGATATCCGTATTGTAAATATGGATACTGGAATGACGCTGATGGGCCCACTTGAACTTGATACCGTTACAGACGACGAAACAAATGAAACAACTGAAACGGGTACGTCGGAAGATGCTGCTCAAATCATTGACTTTACTGATGATTTCGGTGTTGATGCTGGTGAGGTATTGAACCTTGCGGTAACAGCGGACATTGATGACACGGTAACAAGTGGAACTGAATTCGCTGCTGCTATCGACATTTCTGGATTCGTTGCAGAAGATACAAATGGAGACAATCTAACACTTGCAACAGATGTTGTGCCTTCAGGTAACATTACAGGAAATAACCAAGAAGCACTTTCTGCTTCATTGACACTTACTCTTGCTTCTACTCCTGGTGATGTAACAACCGTTCATGGAACAAGTGACGTAGTCGTAAACCGATTCAACTTGCAGGCAGGTGACGCGGGAACAATTGACATCTCTCAGATTGTTGTAAGTGTTTACTCTGATGATAACAACTCTACATTCACATTAGGTGATACAACACCTCCAGATGTAAATGACTATGTTTCAAGCTGTTCTATCTACGATGTAGATGACAATATGCTTGACGGTCCAACATCACCGTCTGCAAATGGACAAACCATTACATTCGACAATGTTGATTGGACAATTGAAGCGAGTGAAAATGAAGAGCTTGAAGTACGTTGTGATTTCCACAACCCTTCAGCATCAACAACATACTACTTCGCTTGGGATATTAACGATGCTTCTGAAGACATCGTAGCTCAGGATGAAGAAGGTACAGACGTTGATCCAACGTCTGATGATCCAAATGGAGCAACAACTCCAACAAATGTTGTAACAGCTGTATCTTCTGGAAGTCTTGCTCTCTCAGGAGACTCTAGTGCACCTGCTGCTGACTTTGTTCTTACCGGAACAAATGACAATCATGTTGGTGCTTTCCGACTTGACGCGACAAATGAATCGTTCGAAGTAACACGATTCACGCTGACAGAGGAAGAAGCTGAGGACATGGGTCTTGGTACTGATGCAACAGACTACACGAACAATATCTCGAACATGACGATTGAATATCCAATGGAAGATGGTTCTACGGGTACAGCGTCTGCTTCAATAAGTACGAATGAAGCTATCTTCACAGGACTTGAGATGTATGTTGAGGAAGGTGTAGCTACAATTATCGACGTGTATGTTGATGTTCCAGCAACCGACCGAACTGGAAGTGGTTCTGCTACTTCTAATGAACGGATCTCTATGGGATGGAATGCTAATACCACAGACAATAATCACATTATTGCAAATGGTATCGGATCAGGAACTCAACTAACGGATACGGATAGCGATGGTTCAGGAACTAACTTCACTGATATTGTTGCTGAAAATGCATTCATCGTTCGTGAAACGGTTCCTACTATCGCAGCCAGTGGATCTACGCCAAGTGGAACAGGATTTGTTCCTGCTTCTGACATGGAAATTCTTCGATTCAATGTATCTGCTGCTTCAAACGAGAATCTTGTTTGGGGACATATGATCTTTGAAATCGGTACTACGGATAATGGTACGGAAACAGACTGGAATTTCTGTGATAGTGACAGTGGTGCGAATGCTGCAGCGCTTGATGACACAGACTTCAGCATCTACAACCTATCGAAAGATGGTGTTGGAACAGCGCTGGAAGCTTCAGATTCTGAGTGGACACTGTATGAAGCAGGTTTTGCAGCCTGTGCCTCAACTCCTGACACGGACTTGGCATACTTAGAGCTTAAACTTGCAACATATGAGAGTGTTCCTGCTGGACAGACATATACATATGCTCTGCATATGAATACGACTGGAGCAAAAGCTGCAGACGACGACTCTGTTCAGGCGAGTATTATCGATGATAGCGAGATTGCAATCGGGTCATTCCTGGCTGCATCAGACTTAAATGAAGATAACTTGCCGGCAACACAGAACACTATCATTGTCGCTTCTGCATCAACGTATGAGGTTGGAGATGTACTCTGTATTTCAACGACTGATGACGGCGCAGATGCAACTTGTGACGCAGGTGAAGAGCAAATGCTCGTAGTAATTGATGGCGGAACAACGCTTACCGTTATTCGCGGATACAACAATACTGTTCCAGACACTGCTGACGCGAATGATACAGGTGATGCTGTGAACCGTGTTCCTTCAGCATTCCTATGGCTCGATGATGGCTCAACGAGTTTCTCTGCTACGGCAGCCACAGCTCTCGGACAAGGATGGGGTGCTTATCTTGTAGACGGATTACCGCTTACAGGTGGGCCAATTGGATTCTAATCAAACACCTTTTGGTGTAATGACTGGATGAACAAAAAGTGCTACATTGCTTAACAGCGATACAAAAAACCGCCTTCGGGCGGTTTTTTGATACTTTACTTTTCATAGTAAATAGGTAAAATATGCAAATATGGAATTTATCAAGAAATATAGAGTTGTTGTCGGGATCGTATTTGTTGTTTTTGTTTTGTGCGCCACTGTAATTTTTTTACAAGGAAACACGGCGGATGAATATGATGGACTGATTACGCAGAAAGAAGTTCAATTGACCGAGGGTGAAAAGGAAATGCTAAAGCAGAGGATACTTGTTACACAGGAAGCGATACGTTTAAAGGAAAATTTAGGTGAAGAAGTAGATCTGAAGCTCATATCTGATGTTGCATATGATTCTATGTTGCTTGGTGATTTAGTGACGGCGAAAGAGTATTATGAAAAGTATCTAGACTTAAACAATATAAATCCATCTATTTGGCAAAATTATGCAGGAGTTTTACGTGACATGCAGGATTTTGCGGCAAGCGAAGATGCATATAGACAATTATCGGTAGTAAGCCTTTCAGAATCAACAGTCATCTCTTTGATTCGTGCTATTGAACGAAATAATCCTAATGGTGATAGAGATGAAGAAATTCTGAATTTACTTCTTACGTCACTTGAAACAAGTATAGGTCGAACACCAGCACTTCTGACACATATTGCGCGCTGGTATGAAGATCATGGAGAATGTCAGAAGGCAATTGAGCATTTCGAGGTTGTGAAAGATATGTTGAGTGGACAGGGAAGTGATGTGAGTGGTGTCATTGCAGACATCGAACATGTGGAGTCAACATGCATCCCAACCGAGTAACATGTTAAAATAGGTATGTATGAAAAAAATCACCGTACCTATTTTTATTTTCCTGCTTAGCTTACCTTTGACGGCATTCGCACTGACTCCGAATGACCCTCTTTTTTCTGAACAATGGTATCTTGATAGAATATCCGCCGAAGAAGCATGGGAGTACTCAACAGGAGATGAAACAATCAATGTTGCTGTACTGGATAGCGGCGTTGATTATGTTCATGCTGATCTTTTAGATAATATTTGGGTAAATAAGAATGAAATTCCAGACAATTTATTAGATGATGATGGTAATGGGTATGTTGATGATGTATATGGATATGATTTTGTACTTGATGAAGGAAATCCATTTCCGGTGATTGGTGGGTCTTCGCTTCCGGCATCTGTCTCGCATGGAACGGTTATTTCAGGACTGATTGGAGCGGTAGGGAATAATCTGGAAGGAGTAACAGGGGTAAACTGGGATGTATCTATCATGCCACTGCGTATATTGGACTTGCATGGAATTGGTTTACCAGAATCCGCTAGTGAAGCGGTTTATTATGCCGTTGCAAATGGAGCAGATGTGATTAATATGAGTTTTGCTGGCTATTACTCTGATCCCGAACTCCTCGATGCTATAAAATATGCCTATAATCAAGGAGTAATAATGGTCGCGGCGGTAGGGAATGAGGGGGTGAATATTAATACAAACCCCGTTTTTCCAGCTTGTCACTCTTCGGACACAGAAGATTGGGTCATAGGAGTCGCCTCATCTGATACAGTTGATGAAAGAGCAGATTTCTCGAATTATGGGTCTGACTGTATCGATATAACCGCTCCGGGAGTAGATATGTATAGTGTAAATTATTATGATCCTGCGAATGGATATCATGACGAATATCTTGGTGGTTGGTCCGGTACCTCGCTCTCGGCACCGCTTGTAACGGGCGCTGTGGCACTTATCTTATCTCAGTATCCGGATATGACACCGGCAGATATGTCGACACTATTAAAGCTTTCCGTTGATCCTATTCAGGGCGAAGATTTTACGAATATGGGTGCAGGGAGGTTGAATGTAGTAAAAGCCCTGGAATTTGCAGGAATACTTACAACGAATACTATTCCGGAACGATTTACGGAAACGCGATTTATTAGAGGTGCTTCATCGCCTACGGTCTATGCGATAGCTCCAGACGGAACGAGGCGTGTTGTGATAGATACACTGACATACCTCACGTATCGAGACTCTTTTGATGTTGTTGAAACTGTTTCTGATGCAGAATTATCATCATACAAATTGAAGGGCGTTGTATTACCGCAGGCTGGTCGAGTCCTTGTAAAAGTACAAAGCGATAATCGTGTGTATTGGTTGGATGATAATCCAGAGGATAGTTTTAGGCCTGTTCTGCGTGAAATAACTTCTGAAGATATCGCTGTAGATATTTTTGGTAGTGATTGGTCATCTTATGTGGTAGATGTACCACTAATCTATTTTACGAAATTTAAACAAGGTTTACCAATCAATCAGTCGCAAGAACTCGATACGAACAAATTAATTCAGAGAGACTCTCTTTTACAAAACTAAGCATATGTCTGATCAACCAAAAACAGTGTTAGTAACGGGAGGGGCTGGTTTTATAGGATCATTCCTCTGTGAGTCTCTTCTGAAGGAAGGTAATAGGGTGATTTGTATCGATAATTTTTCTACGGGTCATGTGCGGAATATTGAACCATATCTTCGTAATCCGAATTTTCAGTTTTTGAAATTAGATATCAATAAGCCCTTTCGATTGGATAGTTATCCGGAACTTGAGCCATTTCAAATCCAGTATCTTGGTATTCAGGAAATATATCATTTAGCATCTCCGACTTCGATCAAGAATTTCGATGAGCACAAAATCCAAACATTATTGAGTCATTCTGTGGGGACATATCATGTATTAGAAGCGGCTGTCGCATTTAAATCTTCGATTGTTTTAGGGTCTTCATCGGTGGTTTATGGAGGGAGAAGTAGTGATAAAGTACTTTTTACAGAGGAAGATGAAGGTATCGTTTCGCATTTAACGCCGCGTGCTTGCTATGACGAAGGGAAGCGTTTTGCGGAAACAATGATGTATACCTATGCATCTGAATTTGACCTTGATGCCAAGATTGCACGTATTTTTAGGGCATATGGTCCGCGTATGCCGTTATTTGATGGTCATCAAATTTCTGATTTCATTATGTCGGCTCTTAATGGGGAGGATGTTGAAGTGAACGGAGATGAAGAAATGAAAACCTCACTTGTGTATGTAAATGATGTTGTAGATGGATTAATACGATTGATGCGCGCAAAAAAGGGAATAGGGCCGGTGAATATTGGAAGTGACCTTGATTTAAAATTGGCAGATGTTGCGAGGCAGATTGTTTCCATGGTTGGAACATCGAATTCAAAAGTTGTTTTCAAAGAGAATTTACATTTCTTAACGGATATTGGTTTACCAAATATTACACGAGCAAAAGAAGAACTTGGTTGGCTACCTTTGGTGCGGCTTGAAGATGGACTGCAAAAAACGATTGACTATATTCGAGCAAATAAAATATTGCTGAGTTCGGACACCATGTAATCTGATGCACCGTAGCACCGAATTTCAGAATTCTCGTAGCACAATCCGAGGTTCAACCTCCTCCCCAAGCCGAGGTCCGACCTCAAGGTCGGACCTACTTATCCACAGAATTTATGAACTAATAATTTTGCATGGCGAACATTAGTCATTTTTTTGTTTGAATGAAATTTTTACTTGAATCAAGGTCCGACCTCAAGGTCGGACCTCAGAGTCGAGGTTCAACCTCCCAATCCCGAGGTTCAACCTCGGTGAGGGGGTTGACGAAAAAGCAGTATTCTCGCACACTGGGTTTATGATGAAAGTTGCCGTTATTCCAGCCTATAATGAGTCCTCTCGAGTAGGTGTTGCTGTCAAGGATGCATTACCGCATGTGGATGCGGTTATTGTGGTTGATGACTGTTCTGTCGACAAAACGCCACAAGAGGCTCTCGCAGCTGGTGCTCATCTTGTGCGTCATGTAATTAATCGTGGCCAGGGCGCAGCACTCCAAACAGGAATGGATTATGCAACACAAAAACTTGGGGCAGATATCATTGTGCATTTTGATGGTGACGGACAAATGAAAGGAGAGGAAATACCTCAATTAACTGAACATATTGAAAATGGACACGCGCATGTAGTACTTGGTTCACGTTTTCTTGGCAGGAAATCGAATATGCCATTCTCGAGATTGTTGACACTTAAATTATCTCTTGTGTTCACGTGGCTCGTTTCTGGTGTACCGGTGACAGATACACATTGCGGTTTCCGTGCCTATTCGAAAGAGGCGGCAGAAAAGATGCGTTTTTCACTTGATAGAATGGCCCATGCATCACAAGTATATGACTTGCTGAAGATTGGGAAAATTTCGTATAAAGAACACCCGGTCACCATACGATATACAAGCGACACACTTGCAAAAGGTATGTCATTCAAAGGAGGTTTCACCGTTTTAAAAGATTTCTTTAAGCATAAATTTTTCGGAGCCTAGTCTATGATTTTTCAAATATTTCTCATTATTTTTGCTGTGATTGCCCTTTGGAAAACGTATCAGCAATATCAAAAAGACCATGTAAGTTTACATTGGTTTTGGATCTGGGTATTGCTGTGGGCGGCCGTTATTTTCGTTTCACTTTACCCAGCTACGACAGATATGGTTGCGGAATTTGTTGGCGTAGAGCGCGGTGCAGACCTTATCGTCTACATTGCCGTTGTAGTTTTGCTATTTGGCTTTGCGCGTATTATTGTAAGGCAGGAAAAACAAAGGCAGGAATTAACAGAACTAGTGAGGAAAATGGCGATCGAGCATGCAGAAAAACATGAAGACAAGTCCTAAAATTGGAATTATTTACGTACCGTACACCTATCAGAAATATGTTGATAGGATTTTTAATGCATTGGTCGCTTCGGATTATCCAAAGGAAAATATATCGCTATACATTGTTCCAAATGGAGCGCCGGAAACAAAAAAATATATAGAAAAGCAGTTAGAATTGCGGAATGATTTGCCGGATACGCATATAATTGACGATGGAATTAATCATGGTTTCGCTATTGGAAATAATAGAGGGATCAAGCAGGCGATTGCGGATGGATGTGATTATGTATTTCTCAATAATGGGGACTTAACAATTGAAAAGAACACCTTATCACTTCTTGTGCAGGCAGCAGAACAGGATGAGAATATCGCATGTGTCCAGCCATTGGTTTTGTATATGGGACAGGAAGACATGGTGAATACATCTGGTGGAGAGGTACATATTTTAGGGTATGCCTATGCTCGAGATAATTTGCAAAAAATTCAGAAGACCTATAATCAGGAAATCACCTATAGTTCGGGTGCGGCATCTTTGTATCGATCAAGCATTTTAAAAGAAATAGGTTTATTGGAGAAGGGGTTTTTTATGTATCATGAGGACGTAGAACTGGGATTACGTTCTTTACTTGCTGGATATAAAAATATACTAGAATATAAGGCGGTCAGTTTTCATGATTATGAATTCAAAAGAAATCCAATGAAATTTGGCTGGATGGAATTGTATCGAAAGATTGTTGTTTTCTCCTATTTTAAAGTACTGACATTGCTTTTATTATTGCCGCTTTTTATTACGCAAGAATTAGCAACATGGGTTTTTGCTCTAAAAGGCGGATGGATCCGTTCAAAAATCTGGGAATATAGAGAATGGACAAAGCCAAAGACATGGAGATTATTATTTGAAATGAGAAGGCGGGCAAAGCGACTTAGAAAAATCAGTGATAAAGAGTTCCTGAACTATTTCACAGGAAAGATAGAGGCGCAGGAAGAATCGAATTGGCTCGTGGAAAAAATCGGGAATCCGGGAATCAGCTTGTATTTCGCGGTACTTAAGAAGATTGTGATTTGGTAATATGCGTATTTTGCAAATTAGCCCAGTTTACCCACCGTATAAAGGCGGAATGGGACTTGTGGCGGAAAAATATACACATATTTTACGGTCTGCTGGTCATGAAGTTGATGTTATTTCTGTGACGACGCATCAACCTATTATTAGGTGGGGAAATGCAGGAATAATCTTCAATATTATTTGGGAGATAAAAAAATACGACATCATTCATCTGCATTATCCATTTTACGGAACGGCTCTATTGACGGCACTTTTTGCAAAAATATACAGCAAGCCTCTTATTGTGACATATCATATGGAGCCGGAAGGACAAGGGCTGCTTGGGCGCTTTTTTCAAATATACCGAATAGTAGTTCGACCGATTATTATGAAACTTGCGACAAATATTCTTGTGAGTTCAATTGATTATCAGCAAGCATATTTAGGGGGTATATCAGCAAGTAAACGCATAGAATTTCCATTTACGGTGAATACACAGATATTCAAAAAACAAGAAAATACCATTCGGGAGAAGCTTGGCATTGATTCAGGGGTGAAGCTCATGATTTTTGTTGGGGGATTGGATGATGCTCATTATTTTAAAGGTGTAGATGTCTTGCTCGAAGCTTGTGCAAAGTTGCATGATATTCAATGGCATTTACTCTTGATTGGTGATGGAAATCAGAGGGAGAATTTTGAACGTTTGGCTGAACGACTCGGTATTGGTGATAATATTACATTTCTTGGAAGGGTTGAATCGACTGCCCCGTATTACGCGGCATCCGACTTACATATATTGCCTTCGATTCATAAAGGGGAGGCATTTGGTCTTGTGACGCTTGAAGCAGCTGCTACAGGAATTCCGTCTATTGTGAGTGATCTTCCAGGTGTGCGTACACTGGTAAGAGAGGGTCAGACGGGATGGCTGGCAATTCCGGGCGACCCGGACGATTTATCGGAAAAAATAGACCAGGCTTTGTCGAACACGGAAGTATTGCAACGCATGGGAATGCAGGCACGAGAAATGGTTGAGAAACAATATACAGAAGCTAAACTCGCTCAAAGGTTGCAGAAGGTGTATGAGATGGTTAAATAATACCCAAAGGTTGAGCGATGCCGAGGTTAGCGATGCCGAGGTTCAACCTCGGCGCGCTAGGATTGTGGAGGTTGAACCTCGAGGTTGAACCTCGGTAGACGAAATAGTTATCTATGTGTAAAATGTTTATATAAATAAACTCCCCGTATAACCTGGGGAGTTTTATGTTTACAAAAAATGATTTAGCTGGGAATTTTTATCACGTATACAATAGAGGAGTAGACAAGAAAGAGATATTTCTTGACAGTGACGATAAGAATAAATTTATCAACGATTTAGAAAGGTATATTGATGATCGAGTCGAGATAGTTGCATTTTGTTTAATGGATAATCACTATCATTTATTACTTCGAAAAACTAGCGAAGAAGGTATATGGAAATATATGCACAAGCTTGCAACTGGTTATACGCTTTACTTTAATAAAAAATATGGAAGATCGGGATCATTATTTGAGAGTAGATATAAGTCTAATCACATAAATAATAATGCATATTTTTTGCATATTAGTAAGTATATACACTTGAATGCTGTCGATCGCATAAAAAGTAACTCATCAAATAGTTCTACAAAGTATCTGACGCGTGCTATGAAGATAGATCCATATTCCAGCTACGGAGACTATGTATCTAATAGGAATTTGTTTCCATTTTTGAATAAAATCTACATTCTAGAATGCTTCTCGAGCTACCTAGATTACGAAAACTTTATTTTCGAAAACTTCGATGATACTACCATGGAGGTTCAACCTCGAGGTTGAACCTCGGCGCGCTAGGATTGTGGAGGTTGAACCTCGAGGTTGAACCTCGGTGTGTATAATGATAAGGTTTTGAGTATGAAAATTGGTATTATTTCAAATTTATACCCTCCCTATATTCGAGGGGGTGCGGAGCAAGTTGTTGTGCGCACTATTGAAGAATTGACCGCGCGTGGTCATGATGTTTTTGTGATTACAAGCATGCCTTGGAAGAAAAATAAACGCATTATACTCAATACAAATGCTTCTGAACGCATCTATCAATTTGCCCCCGGAAACCTGTATTTTACTCTTGATGATCATAAAAAGTCATGGCCGACACGGCTTCTGTGGCATATTATCGATGCATTTGGATTGCGGTCTGGTGGGTATGTGAAAGAAATTTTAGCGGATGAAGGGCCTGATGTTGTTATTACGCATAATTTGAAAGGGCTTGGCTTGCGTATTCCTCGTGTAATTCAGAGAATGAAAATACCTCATATTCACGTGGTACATGATTTACAGCTGATTATCCCGTCAGGTCTAAAGTTTGCAGGAAAAGAATCGTATCTTTTACCAACAAGGATTGCATATAAAGTGTATCAGGCAGTAACAAAATTCATGCTTCGAAAGCCGGACGCGGTCATTTTTCCATCGAATTATTTGATGAAGGAATATACGTCACTTGGATTCTTTGCAAATTCAAATATTCAGATGTTACCTAATCCTGCACCTGACTTTACGGTACGAACCTATCGCGATCGAATAGATGGTCCGCTCATTTTATTATTCGTTGGTCAATTAGAGGATCACAAAGGAATAAATTTTCTTCTGAATTTTTATAAAGATAAAAATATAAAAACGAATCTCATTATTGCCGGAGAAGGGGCGCTTGTGAAAAAAGTAGAAAAAGCGGCAGATACGGATAAGCGCATTACCTATCTTGGCTATATTGCACTCGACCAATTATTGAATTGTTTTGAAATCGCAGATGCTCTTGTTGTTCCCTCTCTTTGTTATGAAAACTCTCCAACAGTTATTTATGAAAGTTTACAAGCAGGAATTCCTGTACTTGCGTCAGATATCGGTGGGGTCGGGGAATTAGTTGAGCATGGAAAGAATGGATTTTTATTCCGGCCAGGGGATCAAAAAGATTTTAGGCGTATTTTACAATTATTAGTAGAGTCTCGCGAGCGTTTTACGCATGAGCGAGACAAGATTCGCGACTCAGTCCGTCCCTATGCGCTTTCAGAATATTGTACGCAGCTTGTACAGATTGCGAACGATGCCCTTAATCAAAAACGAAAATAGTAATTGCTCCTTCGCCAATAGCAAACCAATCATCTGATTCTTGTTTTGCGATTTCTTTGATTCGATCTGCTTGCCACCAATAATCATGCAGAGCAAAAAATATTGTTTCTGCTCCGGTAAGCTCTCTTACTTTTTCTACAACTTCTTTTGTTGGGGCTTCATCGGCCATCTGAAGATAGTAAGAATAGAGTTCTCCTCCGGTTGGAATTGGATAATAAAATATGTCGCCGGGGAAATATTGCTTAAATCCAAACTCTTGTAAAGCGGCAGCAGACATAGCTTGATTTGCAAGAACGGAATAGGTTGACCCATCCGCATATTCCTCAATAGCCCATGCAGCATCAATATCGGACTGACTCACATTGAATCCTCTTGATCTTGTGAATCCATCATCGCGCGGATATGCCGTATAAGTAAGTGCAAGGAATCCTAGAATACAGAACAATATAATACTCGCAGAGAGCTTTTTTCGAATGAGCAGCCCGTATCCGACAAGTGGCAATAAAAAGAGATGTGTAATGACAAGGAGTCGATTTGTATAATTAAGTTGTTCGTACTCAACAAGAAAATTAAACTCAACCGTTGTAGCCAGAATGACATAATTCATGAGAAGAATACCAGTCATGAGCAGGATAGATGTCATGAAAACATGTTGTTTTTCACGAATCAGAGCGATACATCCCAATAGAGATAGTAGAGCCAAAATAAGCCAAAGATTATTACTGTAACTATAGAAAATATCTAACCAAGGACTAAAGTTGTTTTGAAATTGAAGGGATAGGGGATTGCCTGAAAAGTTGAATAGATGACCTGGGTTTATGTGAATTGCAAGTCCTGTAAGTCGCGCCTGTACATAGAAGACAAGGGGTAATGCAAGAGATGCAAGGAAGGAGAAAGAGACAAGAAGAGGAGCTCGTAATGCAGAAGATGAGGCATAGGTCATGATTGTCATGATAGCGACATAAAGCATCGCTGGTATTCCGGAGAGTGGGTGTATGACAAGAGCGGTAACGGCTAATATCCAAAGAAGGGATAGTGGAATGCTTTTTTCACGGTAATATGTCAAGCTAAGAAAGACGAGGCATGCGGTAATAATATAGGAAAGGGATTGAGGGGTTGTTGTAATAATAGAAGAGATAGGAAAGAATAAAAGAGCAAGTGCACCAATTGATCGCGAGTTATTAAATGCGATACTCACAGATGAAAAAAGGATAATCGATCCAATAATAGGTACGAGAATCGTGTTTACTGTCTGAATAGGAATACCGAAGTTTAGAAATGCAATCAGCTCAAGAACATAGTCCCCTATGTAATACAGAGGTTTGGGATTTATAAATCCATGTTCAGCAATATGTGACAGCGTTGCTTTGTGAATAAAGGGATCAAATCCAAAACTAAGAGGGAATATCTTTGTCGCGAGAGACGCAGCACTTGTAAATACGGCGCCTAATAGCAGGTGGCCAGTTACTTTTTGTTTTTGTAAAAGGTAAATGCTGCTCAAAACAGTGAGTGCGAGACTTGCAAGAATAATAGGATGAATATCAGTCCAAATAGATCGAACAGAATTTGTGAAAGTAAACGTAGCAATAGATTGCCACCAGATGAAAATTCCGCCGAAACCGATAAGGGCTATGAGCCAGTCAAGAAACGATAATGTAGGGACTGGTACTCTATATGATTCATATTGATTGGTAGTGAATGCAAAGAGAAGAATGGCGGTCAGGGGAATGAGAAAGACGAATGTAGAAACGGGAACGATATAATAGAGAGCCGCGGAACTGAGCGATGTAAAGCTTATGATCGATAAAAGTCCGAGTCTAAAATGATAGTGTTCAAAAAGGCGTTTTCCTGCAAGCACAGAAGTAGAGGTAAAGAATGCTATAGCTGCAAAAGCGCCAATAATAGGTACATGAAGGAAGAGTGTATTCAAAAATCCGGCACAATATCCGGCAATGGCGATTGTTTTTAATTGTCTTAATTGGATAGACATGGTTAAACTCTGCTATTATTGTACATGATATGGACTATTCTCATTTAGAAAAGATGATGCCGCATGATTATATTTTGCGTCCACTCACATGGCTTATCCCTTCATGGGTACGACCAAATCACATAACGCTACTACGTTTTATATTAACGCCTTTTGTTATTTGGCTGATCTTAAGCGAGAATTATGCAATAGGGATTCCTTTGTTTATTATCACAGCATGTACGGATGCTCTTGATGGTACACTCGCACGTATTCGCAAGCAAGTGACAGAATGGGGAATTTTCTATGATCCGATTGCAGATAAGATCCTCGTGAGTTCAGTTCTTTTAATTACTGCCTTCAAATATATTAATGTATTTATCGTTCTGGGGATTATTGCAATGGAATTTAGCATTGTATTCGCCGGACTTGTGCGCAATAAGAAAAAACGTATCGTAGCTGCAAATGCTTGGGGAAAAACAAAGATGTTTATGGAGTTTTCGGGACTATTGCTCTTGCTTATCACTGCTTCCTCTGGCAATGTATTACTTATTCCCGCAGTGTCTACATTATTCTTAATAGCCATTCTTTTGGGAAGTATTTCGCTTATTACCTATAGCTTGTGAGTAGACTTATAAAAATAAGCTGTTTTATTTTGGGACTCGTCTATGTTATGAGTCTTTTTTGGCTTGCGGCGGGACTTGATTTTCAGAATTCTCCCGATGAACATGTAGCACTATTATTTACAGAAAAAATAGCTGTAGGAGATTTTCCGCGTTTTTATGAACCGGATAATCATAACGTGCAGGGCATTATACATCCAAGGAGTGCGCTTGCTATTGGGGATTGGGTCGTACCAGGGAGCTTTCTTGGACTGCCACTTATCTATGGATTATTTGGGGCAATAATACATAGTTCCATTATTCCATTTCTCACACCTGTTGTTTTTCTCCTTTCCATTCTTGCCTTTTGGATGATGACAAAGCGATATTCTGATTCAAGTGAATTTGCAAGTATCGCCACGCTCTTTTATGCATTACATCCGGCTATGTGGTATTACGCGGCACGTTCAATGATGCATAATGTGCCTTTTATTTCCTTTATTATTATTGGATTATGGTTTATTGCTATCCTTCCGCATAAAAAGAAGTGGATAAATTGGTTATTAGCAGGTGTATTTTTGGGTGCTGCAATAAGCATGCGAACCGTTGAGGTGTTTTGGCTTATTCCATCTCTTCTGATTCTGGCTTTTATCCTATTAAAACCGAATCGTGATTGGCGTCTATTCTTTGTTGCTTTAGCTGGAATGGTATTCGCCATAGCTCCTGTGCTTCTCTTGCAGCAAGTCTTATATGGTTCTTGGACTGATACAGGCTATACCGCAGAGTATGCATACGAATCTATAGAAGTACTTGACTTACCAGAAATTGTCCCAGAACAAGGAGTACGGGGGGGAATATTACCCTTTGGAATTCACGAACGCGTTCTGCTTCGGAATACGTTTCATTATGGTTTTTCTTTGTACCCTTGGATGACGATATTTGGCATTGCCGGATTATTGATGGCGCTCTTAAATCCAAAAAAGAAACAATGGTTTTATCTCGCAATAGCGACGATGATCATTTCTTGCTGGCTCTTTCTCTATTATGGAAGTTGGATTATATTTGATAATCCAGATCCGCGATCTGTCACTATTGGGAACTCTTATGTTCGTTACTGGATCCCAATCTTTACGTTATTAGCACCATTTTCTGCTCTATCAATTCAGGCATGTCTTTCACATTGTAGAGATGTATATAGAAATCGTATTCTAGCAGGACTCATTGTTTTTATGATTACGCTTTCAGGGTTTACGGTATTGGGCGGTCCTGATGGTTTATTGGCGACGCGCATGCGTTTGAATCAAATACCCCATACGGTAGATAAGATTCTAGATCATACGGAAGAAGATGCCATTGTGATTACCGAATATGCGGATAAATATCTTTATCCTGATCGAAAAACCGTTGTGCCACTTAGAAGCGAATTAACCTATGCGGCCCTTGGCAAATTGGCGGAAAGAGGCCCACTCTATTATTTTGGCATCACATTGCCGGAAGAAGATCAGGTCTTTTTACAAGAAGAACGTTTACGTCTTCATGGGCTGCAACTGGAAACGGTGACACAAATAGATGAGCAAACCCTCTATCGATTCTCGCATGAATAAATATCTCTCATCACTTTTCATTTGTGTAATACCGATTACGGCCATTATTTGGTTGCTCATTTTGGATATTCGTCCTGCAGGAATACGAGAAGCAACATTAGTTCCAAATCATCGTTCGCCCATTCTTGAACGCCCATTACCAGGTACAAGGGTAGCGGTAGAAGATGGGGCATTTATTGTAAAGGGGGATCCGGTCTATTTTTCTGTTCATACTCCGCAGACGACCTATGATGAAGTAGAGATTGAAATTGAATTCAATATTAAGAATCAACCGATCGTAGAAATAGGGCCGCAGGTAGATATTTTCTCGGGCGCATTTAATCTAAAGCCTTTTTATAATGAAATAATCGAGGAAATCGATTGGGAGAGACATGAGACATTTGGAAGTACTCTCTATACAAAGGAGGAGATAGATTCTGCTGATGATTTTTTTGATCAAGAACCCGCACGATACACTGTTGGAACGTATCATGCCGAACTTCAAAATCCGTATCGAGAAGCAGGGTACAGGTCGCTTGGTCGTCGTCAGAGTGTAGATATGGATTTACGTGGGTATCATAAAATTGTGACCTATATCAAAAACGAGGATTTATTGTGGGACTTTACATTCACTGATATGAATCGGACACTTGGGAGAGATGATATTTTACTACGAGTTGTGAATGAGCAAGGTGGTATCCTGCTTGAAAAAAAGGTCGAGGATGATGGAAATGCGCGAGAGGATCAGGAGATGTCTAAGATCGACATGCAAATTGAAATCGAGGATTTGCCTGAAGGAGTATATTCCATTGAAGTAATTGTCACGGATGATATTTTTATAAGAAATATCAGTACAAATCAACGTTATGTGACATTTGTAAATACATTGAATATTGGAGATACCATTGGGTATCGGGAAAAAGTAAATCCTGTTTCTTTTACCACAAATGCAACCGTATTTTCGTTACAAACACTTCATAATGAATCATTGCAAACGGTTGAGATCGATTCGCATGCTATTGAGATACATGAAACGCATACGCAATTTTATGAAATAATTGATTCGACTGGATTACGGACGGGTGTTATTCCAAAGGGAGATGTCACCGTGGTTGGAAATGGAAAATTTGCATTTAGTACCTCTTCATTTTTTGAGCCAGACACGACACCAATTGGTCCATATACAGATTTAGGTAATCAGGGAATTGAAGCAATATTAACGACATATGAATCTCCAAGGATTATAGACGGGCATTATGTCGCAAATCAGACATATGATTTAGCAGCATTTCCTGCAGGAAGTGATATGCGTTTTGCTATTTCTGCTCCATTTATCGAATCATTCGAAGGGTATGTGAATATTTACAAGATAACGGCGCGATTCAAAAAAGACCCGATAGATTTCAAACAATTTTTACAAGAAGCCTTAAAACGCCTACCATTTGGATTATAAATATGAGAATCATACAGAAAATTGGAATTATCTCCTTTCTCTCACTCTTTCTTTTTGCTTTTGCAGAATATGCAAGGCCCGGATTTGTGAGTGATTATTTCTATATACCTCTACTGTTATTTATTGCGGTAGGTATTTCATTTCTTTTTTCGCCACTTAAGGTCCGATCGTCACTTAAGTGGTTTATTGGATCAGGATATGTTGGATTGATACTTGCCTACATTGTTTTTCAAGAGGGAGAAGTCTTAGGATATGGGAAGTGGTTCATTGTTTTGGGTATTCTTTTCGTTACTCTACTCGCGCCTGTTTACTTGCAGCAAGGAGATGAGTAGGGCAAACTAGACCTATATGAACGATTGTATTTTTTGTAAAATAATTCAAGGAGACATCCCTGCGCATAAGGTGTACGAAGATGAGGATGTTGTCGCTTTTCTTGATATTTCACCCGTTTCCAAGGGACATACGCTTATTATCCCAAAAGAACATGCAGAGAATTTAACAGAAGCATCGCATGAATCAGCGAAAGCATTGATGGGGGCAGTACATCATATTGCTCCAAAAATAATGAAAGCGCTGGATGCTTCTGGGTATAATTTAGGTATGAATCATGGAAAAGATGCCGGGCAGGTCGTCTGGCATACGCATATGCATATTATGCCACGTTATGCTGGACAAAAGAGATCATTTGAAAAGATGCAGGTGTCCAATGAGGACTTAAAAATCATTGCGGAGCGTATACGAAATGCATTATGAAAAAACAGGAGACGGGAATAGAGGGGCTGTATATTTTGGAACCAAATGTCTTTCATGATGATCGAGGATTTTTCTATGAAAGCTATAATAAGCAGACATTTTCAGAATTAGGTATTGATACAGAATTTGTTCAAGACAATCATTCACAATCAAAAAAAGGGGTATTAAGAGGGCTGCATTATCAATCTGAACCCCATGCGCTTGTTAAATTGGTGCGTTGCACGAAAGGAAAATTGTATGACGTAGCAGTGGATATACGTAAGGAATCACCAACATACCTAAAATGGTTCGGTATAGAATTGTCAGAAGAAAATCAAAAAATGCTTTATATCCCCGAGGGGTTTTTACATGGATTTTATTCCTTGGAAGATTGTGAATTGCAATACAAAGTTTCGGATTATTATTTTAGAGATTTAGATGGAAGTATCGCATGGGATGATGAAGAAATTGGTATTGATTGGCCATTTTCGGAGCGGCCAGATCTATCAGAAAAAGATAAGAATGCGCCCATGCTTAAAGATGCGGATTTGGTATTTTAATGATGAAGGTGTTTATGGTTTGTTCTTCCACCTAAAAGCTAAAATGCTAATTAGCTAATCGCTATATAAAAAAATGACCATGCTAAAAGCTAAAATGCTAATTAGCTAATCGCTATATTATGAAAATACTTATTACAGGATCAAGAGGGATGTTAGGAAAAGACTTGGTTTCTACTTTTAAAGCAAGCGATCATGAGGTTCTTGCAACGGATAGGGGAGAATTAGATATTACGACTTTGATTGATGTATTGAATTTTGTAGAAAAAGAGAAGCCGGATCTGATTATAAATGCGGCTGCATATAATTTTGTTGATCGTGTTGAAGATCAGTCTATGTATCCTGAGGCATTTGCTATTAATGCATCTGGTCCAAAATATTTGGCGCATGCGGCAGCAGATGTAGGTATTCCATTTGTCCATTTTAGTACGGATTATGTATTTGATGGAACGAAGCGTGAAGGGTATACAGAATCAGATACGCCTTGCGCGATTTCAAAATATGGGGAAACAAAGCTTTGTGGCGAACGTTTTGTGCAAGAGCAAGACCATATGTACTACATCTGTAGATTATCAAAAATATTTGGTATATCTGGAGAAGGAGAGGGGACAAAAAAGAGTTTTGTTGAAAAAATGATTGAACTTTCTGAAACAAAATCAGAGCTTGATATTGTAGATGATGAGGTAGGCTGTCCCTCATATACCGTTGATATTGCGCAAGCCGTGCTCAAACTTGTGACTGGGGAATATGCGCCGGGGATTTATCATTTAATAAATGAAGGCGGTGGGGTGACTTGGTTTGAATTTGCGAAAGAAATTTTTGAAGTATTAGGAAAGGATATCAAATTGAATCCTGTGCCATCATATGAAAGGCCGGCACCAAGGCCAAAATATGCCGAGCTAAAAAATACTAAATTCCCAAAACTGCGTTCACGCAAAGAAGCGCTCCGCGATTTTTTGAAATAAACTAAAGCTCTAAACCGAGGTTCGAGGTTCAACCTCGACAGAAGGAGGTTCAACCTCGTCTGTGTACATTGCCCGCAAAACAAATATTCTTTAATGTTTTTACTAAATTTACCGGTTCCGAGGTTCAACCTCAAAAAACCGAGGTTCAACCTCGGATAAATTAAGTCGGACTTAATTTACTTGATTTATGAATAAAAAAACCACGCATTGTAGCGTGGTACGCTGATCGACTTACTCAGTCGTTTTTATTGTCCTCATTTGCGATGTGAGGAATCGGGACTTGGGGAAGTGACCCTTCTTTTGAAGAGTAGGGCATACGGGTATCAATTTCCAGGCTACCTCCGTAGATGACTTCGAACTCCATAGCTGTATTGGAATTACTTGACGATGGAAGGAATCGAAGTCCGCAAGCGTTGATACTCATTTCTATGAAGGCTTCTACTTGACGCTGTGATTTGTCTCTGAAGAGCATAGAAAAAATTTCTTTTCCATCCCGCTTCTGTTCAATGATCCATGTTTCGGATTGCTGAATATATACAGCTGTGACAATGTCGCGTTCTAGCAGGATAAGCCCACGGTTCTCTTCTGTACTACTTGCTCGAGAGTGTATAACTTTCACCAGTAGAATGAACGAGACAAGCAATATAATGTCAGCAATGAATACACTTGATCCGTTCAGTATTACACCAAAGATCGCGGTGAAAATATTTACTGAGAAGATGACCATAAGCAGGATTGAAACCTGCCTAATCGTGTAAAGTGACGAGTAACTTATGAGTCGCATGTTTTCTCCAAGGGAATTCGAGAAACTAAATATATATAAAAAACCGTAACTGTCAATGAACCATTCATTCTTACGACACTTCCTTACGATGCAAATTATGCAAGATTATTTCGTAAGCTCGAGTGTGAAAATACCTGTTTGCGCATTATGTGTTCCAAAGAAATTCAGAACCTTACCATTATTACTGAGCCAAATTTGTTCCGTATCTACCTGCTCAACTAAAGTAACGACATCCCGCTCTTGCGCGTATTTGTACGTATCAATGGCCTGAATATTTGAGTCTGTTGCAATGAATACTCGTGATTCAGAAGGGTGCCATGCGACATCCTTGATATATTCAGATTTCCGGTCAATAAATTTGATGATGTTTTCAGACCGTAAAAAGGCATTTAATTCTATACCGTCCGTGTAAAGCAAAGCTTCGCCATTACGATTCAGGTCAAATGTTTCTACATGGTCTTGGAATAAAATAGGAGGGGTAGATGACAGACTGATTCCATATAATTCATTTCTATCGTCTTTTAGAAGTACAAAATCATCGCGGAGCACTTGTGTGGTGTATTGACCCTTAGGGAGTACAGTAATAAACTCAGATTCTGCTTCAGATTCCTTGATAAGGGTTAATGCTCCCCCTTGTTCCTTTGTTCGTAAAATATGATTATCATCTAATCGAACAAGTACGTCTTCTGCTAATTCTTCACTGGTTGCCATGCGGATATTGACCTCACTTGTAATACGTTGCCCCTCTATGTATAGGAATTCATCACTACTTGGGTGCCAATTAAGACGATTAACAATTGCTGGCAACACTGCAAAATCTATTTCACGACCAGAATTATCAAAGATATTTAATGTATCGTCTGTGAGGACGGAAAGAAATGCACCATTTACTGACCAGTTAATTGTGATCGTATCTGGTTGCGTAAATAGTCTACCAATATTCTGAATACGTTCATTTTGTAAATTTAATAACCAAAGATCCGTCCAACCGCCCTCTTGTGTACTGTATACGACATGACTTCCTTGTGGATGAATGGAAAGAGCTGTTGTTTCAAAATCATATTTTAATTCAGCATAATTCTGCGTAAAGAGCAGGACATTCTGTATATTCGTTGTATATCCTGATTGCACATCTACCTTTCCAAACCATGAATGAAATCCTTCTTTTCTTAATTCTATTTCATAAGAATCTGGAGAAAGGTGCTTAAAAATATGCAATGTATTTTCGTCTGTATATATTCCGTTCAAATATATCATGGCATTTTTTGGTGTAGAGGTAATGGAAAATACCCCCGAGCGTAGCACTTGTCCAGCCCGAATATTATATCTGTACCCTGCTGTATAAAGAACGATAAGTGGGGCGCTGATCGCAAAGAACAGCACAAAGAAGGCAAAAAGAATGCGTCGAGAAGTTAAGCTCATAGATATGTGCCTATCGTAACAAAAATATGCTAACTATGATAGAATATGCTCTGTATGAATCAGATATTCAGTAAAGTAAAAAAGAGGGCAACTCCGGGATATATTATTGTTTCAATCACCATTTTAGTGGCGGTTTTTTATAGTGGGTTTTTTGCGGGCCATGTTTCTTCTGATAACTTTGAGACACTTGCCATTGAGGATGGTGAACTTGTGAATAGAAATGTAAAAAGTTACGCAAAGGATGATGTTGACTTTAATTTATTCTGGGAGGTATGGGATACGGTGAAGGAAAATTATGTTATGCAACCCGTTTCAGAAGTAGACCTATTTTACGGGGCAGTACAAGGAATGGTTACTGCTCTTGAGGATCCATATTCTCTCTTTTTCAATCCAGAAGAAACAGAAGAATTCAATAAAGATCTCGATGGAACATTTTATGGCATTGGAGCAGAAATAGGGATACGTGATGATTTGGTCATGGTGGAGGCTCCGTTACCAAATGGTCCAGCGATTCGTAATGGAATCATGGCGGGAGATTTAATTCTCGCTGTTGATGGTGAAGATACATTTGGACTTACGGTACACGGGGGGAATTAGGCGCGCCGGTGACATTAACGGTATTGCATGAGGGTGAAGAGGAGACGTCGGACATTGTTATTGTTCGTGAAGAGATTGTTATCGATAGTGTTGAGTGGGAGGTACGAGATGACGGAATTGCTGTTATTAGTATTTACATGTTTAATGCCGATACAACATCATTATTTAATCAAGCGGTACAAGAAATTTTACGAGAGGATGCGGAAAGTATCATTGTAGATTTAAGAAATAATCGAGGAGGATTACTCGATTCAGTTGTCAAAATCTCTGATTTCTGGATAAATAGCGATATCGTAGCTATTGAAAGAACAAATAGCACCGAATTTACACTTGCGACAAACCCGGGGGCGATCTTGTCTGAGATGCCTACAGTTGTGCTTGTAAATGGAGGATCTGCTTCTGCCTCCGAGATTCTCGCAGGAGCTTTGCAGGACTATGGACTTGCGACATTGATTGGGGAAACAACATTTGGAAAAGGTGTTGTGCAAGAATTTAGGGAGTTTGATAATGGGTCAGCACTAAAGGTTACCGTAGCAGAATGGCTTACTCCTGCCGGACGGGCGATCAATAAAGTAGGTATAGAACCAGATATTGTTGCAGAATTTACTATAGACGACTTCAATGAAAAAAGAACACCACAACTCGAAGCGGCGATTGATTACCTCAAGGGGCAATAAAAGGAAAACAGAAATTCCTCGTACAGAGGTTTCGGCCGGTGGAATCGTTTTCAAAAAAACAAAACGAGGTGTCTTTTTT
The DNA here is from genome assembly GCA_964462325.1 of uncultured Gammaproteobacteria bacterium. Classification (GTDB taxonomy): domain Bacteria; phylum Patescibacteriota; class Patescibacteriia; order UBA9934; family UBA9934; genus CAYFMS01. Next base: position 23,315 of record CAYWYQ010000008.1, read on the forward strand.
GCGATGCTGAAAGACTCATATGGAAAATGGACCTTTCCAAAAGGACATGTCAGAAGAGGTGAGGCATATGAAAAAGCAGCAGAACGCGAGGTAGGCGAAGAAATGGGCATTTATCGCATGTCACTCATTAAACGACTTGGAACAATTGATATTTGGTTCCGAGATCGTTTCGTATTTAAAGGTAAGCTTGTACATAAATACATTCATTATTATTTATTCGAGGTGACAGATAATATAAGATTGAGAACGCCAAAGCCTACCGAGACTGGTGAACGAATACAGGGCGTCGCATGGGTGCCTGCACATGATGTAGCAACACGGTCAAATTACAAAGACATGAAAACAATTATTCGCAAGGCATTCGAACATCTTGAAATTCCATATCATCAAAAAACAAAAAACATAAAGAAAAAAAGGAAGTTTTATCCAAGGAAAAAGAAATAGCATAAGTTATGCATATGGTGTTTTTCTTGTACGTGCTTTTTTGCTAAGCTAACCGCATGGGTCTTCGCTAATAGCTAACGTGCTAAATTACTATAAGCTAAAGGTTAATACACCGAGGTTCAACCTCGGGCATTCCTGCTTGTTATTTCGACCGAATGGAATGAGTAGAGAAATCTACTTGTGAATCAGAAGGAGTATATCTCTCGACTCTCCGCCACGGCTCTAACTGCGGCGCTTCGCTCGGGATGACGGAGGGCACTAATAGCTAAGTAGCTAATCGGCTAATTGCTATTCGACTACGCCCTATACCCTCAAAATGCTATATTAAATATATGAAAGTTATACTACTAGAACATGTAAAACAGTTGGGACATGAAGGTGATGTTGTAACGGTCGCAGAAGGTTATGCGCGTAATTTTCTATTCCCTCAACATTTAGCGATTGAAGCGACGGATAAGAAAGTGCATGAAATGAAGGAGAAAGAAAAAGTAACGTTTAAAAAAGAGAAAAAAGGGGAGAAGGCAGAAAGAGAGCTTGCCGGAAATGTTGATGGTCAAGAAGTTGTTATAAAAGCAAAGGCTGATAGTGGAACGCTATATGCTGCTATTACATCAAAAGATGTTCAAAAAGGATTGAAAGATCTTGGTTTTAAAGTAAAGTCTGACTATATCGCTTTTAAATCACAAAAAGAAACGGGTGAATATGAAGCGTCCATTGCTTTTCCGCACGGCTTTGAAGCACAGATAAGAATCACTATTGAAGAGATATAGTATGAAACGACATTTTGTCTTTATCGTAGGAGGGGTTATGAGTGGCGTCGGGAAAGGTACATCAACCGCAGCACTGGCACTTACGCTTAAGTCAAAAGGATATTCGGTTACGGCAGTGAAGATCGACCCATATGTGAATGTGGATGCGGGGACAATGAATCCTGTTGAACATGGGGAAGTTTTTGTGACGGTTGATGGGGATGAGACAGATCAGGATATTGGGACCTATGAACGGTATATCGGTGTCGATATTACGCGCACAAATTACATGACAACGGGTCGCGTGTATCAGTCTGTTATTGAAAAAGAAAGAAATTTAGAATACCAAGGACGTTGCGTTGAAGTGGTACCTCATGTGCCGGAAGAAGTTATTCGTCGCATTGAATCGGCCGCAGAATCGGCAAATGCAGACATTACATTAATCGAAGTTGGTGGAACGGTTGGTGAGTATCAGAGTGTACTCTTTAGAAGCGGCGCGTTTAATGGGATTGAAGTATCCAGGACAGGTCAGTTTTGTTCTTGTAAGTTATTTACCGGTGCCTCCGTCTATTGGCGAAATGAAGACTAAACCAACGCAATATGCGGTGCGTACACTTAATTCGGCAGGAATTCAACCAGATTTTGTTATCGGGAGGTCTCCACAGCCGATGGATGAACCTCGTAAAACGAAGATCGCACAATTTTGTAGCGTGCCGACAGATCACATTATTAGCGCACCAGACGCACGATCTGTCTATGACATTCCAGATGAATTCGAACAACAAGATTTTGCAAATAAACTTCTGAAGCATTTTGGATTAGAAGAAAGACCAAGTCGATTAGAAGCATGGAAGTCTTTTACAGATAAGGCACTTAATGCAACAGATGAAGTCAGGATAGGTGTTGTTGGAAAATACTTTTCCACTGGGGATTTCACCTTGTCAGATGTCTATATTTCCGTACTTGAAGCAATAAAACATGCGGCGGCTGCAAATAATGTGAAAGTAAAGATTGATTGGTTGAATGCCGAGGAATATGAAAAGAATCCGGCACAGCTCGAACAGTTAAGAGGGTATCAGGGGGTACTCATTCCTGGAGGATTTGGTTCGCGAGGTATTGAGGGAAAGATCGCAGTTATTAATTATGTACGGAAAAATAATATTCCCTATTTCGGACTCTGTTATGGCATGCAATGTGCAGTTATTGAATATGCGCGTACGGAGCTTGGATGGGCTGATGCAAATACAACGGAAATAAATGAACATACTTCGCATCCGGTTGTACATTTGCAAAGTGGACAGGAACAGAATATTGATGGAGGAAAAATGGGAGGTACCATGAGATTGGGGTCATTCCCATGTCATTTAGCGAAAGATACTTTTTCACGAAATGCATACATGAAAGAAGATATTTCTGAACGTCATCGGCATCGGTATGAATTTAATAATGCATTCAGATTAAAATTAGAAGAAGCTGGATTGGTCATCGCTGGGACATCTCCTGATAATCATTTTGTTGAAATTGTTGAAGTAAAAAATCATCCATTTTTTATCGGAGTACAATTCCATCCTGAATTTCAATCGAGACCCCTAGATCCGCATCCATTGTTTGTTGCCTTTATTCAAGCAGCGAAAGAACAATAATAAGTATGAAAACGGTTCTTGGAATATTGTCCGGAGGGTCTGGGTCGCGTCTGTGGCCTCTTTCGCGTAAGAA
>CAYWYQ010000009.1:0-1418 GCA_964462325.1 uncultured Gammaproteobacteria bacterium
GTCCGCTATCCTTCCCCAGTGACAAGCACTGGGGCTTGCCGCGGGCAATGTCAATCAAAAAACCTCGTTTTCACGAGGCTTTATCCCATTAAACTCTCCCCTCGACAATATTCCAATTCACATTATCGAAAAATGCTTCTATGTATTTTTTGCGTTCTGAAGGCAAATAGTCGAGCAAGAATGCATGTTCCCATACATCCATTGCAAGCCATATTTTCTGTGAACCTAAGTGACCTAATTCATGATCATTCACCCATATATTGAAAAAGTTCCCATTCTCTTCATCTTGAACCAAAAGTACCCATCCAGCACCACGTAAAGAACCAATACGTACAAAATCTTCCTTCCATGCATCAAAACTTCCAAATTGTGCAGCAAGCGCATCACGTAATATCGTTTTTTTTTCACCACCATCCTCAAATTGTTCGAAGTAATATTCATGCAAGCGCATTCCATTAAATTCAAAACCAATTCTTCTACTTAATTCTGAAAGCTCTGGACCACCTTTGCCGCGTAATGTTTCTATCTGTTCAATCAAAATATTCACATTCTTTATATATCCCGCATATAATCCCAAATGTGCTTCAATCTGCCTTTGCGACAAACCAGTTAATTCCGGTAAATTAAATTCTTTTTTCGTATATAGTTTTTGCATACGTCCTCATGGTAGCGGAAGGCGCTCGCCGCTTCAAGCTTTGACGTTTATATCATTAACTGTTTAAATATATTTGTAGCCAAGGAGGCACAAATGAAGGGCTATGTATTTTACAGCGCCTTCAACCGCGCTGAAATTGGCACCATATTCCATGTGTACACCAAGTACCCAGCCGCCATGCGGAATGTTGGCAATATTCTGAGGTCCTATGGAGCAAGTTCAAAACTCCTGCCAGGTAGAACAGATGTGCTCGTCGTCAAAAGGCCGCGCCTTGCACTCAAAGTCACACATGCGGACGGTGTCAAAATGTCAATCCTCATTTCTGGATTTGATATCGTATAAACGCTCTCGAGACTTCCGAGTCTCTTTTTTATTGTAAACGTTCATACCCTCCTAATACGCCGTTTTTTGAAAGAACACATTGCCATAGTTGATTCTTCCGAGCTCTAAATGAACCAGCACAACTAAGTAAATAATACCTCCACATACGGTAAAACTTTCTGTCGTACTGATCCTTCATTTCTTCCCATGAAGATTCAAAATTCTGATGCCAGGCTAATAGCGTCTTTTCATAATCAGCTCCAAAATTGTGCACATCTTCAATCAAAAATAATCCTTCCATGGATTTCGTTAGCTGCGCTAAGGATGGAATCATTGAATTTGGAAAAATATATTTCGCAATCCACGGATCGGTAGATGCAACGGAAACATTCCCTCCAATGGTATGCAGAAGGAAAAAACCATCATCTTTTAAAATACGCTG
>CAYWYQ010000009.1:1428-22306 GCA_964462325.1 uncultured Gammaproteobacteria bacterium
CAGACATTGAAGAATGTCTTGTAATTCTTGTACCCAACATGCTCAATCATCCCGAGCGAAACAATATGATCAAATTCTCCATGCACATCCCGGTAATCCTGCACTCGAATCTCTATTGGCAAACCTTTACATCTCTCCTCTGCGAGTTTCGCTTGTTCCTTAGAAACAGTAATTCCTACAATCTCTGCACCGTATTTCTCCGCAGCAAATTTTGCAAAGCTCCCCCAACCGCATCCGATATCAAGTATTTTTTGACCTGGCTGAATATTCAATTTTTTACAAGCTAAATTTATAATATTATTAAAATCTAATTTCAATTTTTTACAAACTAAATCTAATTTTGCTTCTTGCGCATCCTGCAAATTATCCGCATGCTTCCAATAACCACAAGTATACGTCATTCGATCATCAAGCATTCTCTCGTAAAGCTTATTGCCTCTATCATAATGTGCCTCTCCTATATGGAATGCTCTCTTTCTTGATTGCAAATTTAACAACCGAGATAATAAGACATTAAAAAATAATGGCCAATTATTTTTCATCTTTTTTTGAATGTCGATGCGCAATAATCGGTAAAAAAATTCTGGTATATCATCACAATCCCACCAGCCATGCATATATGCCTCTCCTAACCCTAAAGAACCGCGAGAAAGAACCTCTTTGTAAAAATCTTTATTGTGAATGCGCGGATCCCAAGCATTTGAACCATTGAGTTCTATTCTTGTTCCTTCGAGTATCGTACGAATACGTTTTTCAGCATGATCCATATATATACATCTTGCGGGTCAGAGTGAATATTGTAAAGTAAAAAAGAAACCCTTTCGGGTTCTTTTATTTTTTCTTTTCTTGTTTCTCCACTTCTGCAACCGCCTCTTTCACTGCTTCTTCGACTTCTTCCATGATGTCGCCAACAAGAGCGAGACTGGAAAGCTTATCTCCTGCTTTCTTGAAGCGCATGACACGAACTCCTTGCGTTGCACGTCCTAATTTCGAAACAGATTTGAGACCCGTTCGAATGACCTGACCTCCTTTTGAAATAATGAGCATATCTCGATTATCCTTTGGCCAAACGATACGTGCAGAAACAATACGTCCTGTCTTATCAGTAATCTTTCCGGTACGAATACCAGAACCTCCACGTTTTTGTACCTTGTATTCTTTTACCGATGTTCTCTTTCCATATCCATTCTCACTCGCAACCAAGAGAAGCGCATCCGCATCATCAACACCTATAATCCCCATTCCAACGATATAATCTCCGCCTTTCATCTTGATTCCTCGTACACCTGTTGCAACACGCCCCATAGAACGGACATCGCTTTCCTTGAATCGAATCGCCATGGCATTCGCGGTAACAAGCATAACTTCTGCTTCTCCACTTGTAGCACGTATCCATTCAAGCGAATCACCATTCTTTAGTTTGATTGCAATCAATCCGGTACGTCGTGTATTTGCAAAGTCACCAATTGGTGTCTTCTTAATAGTTCCTGATGTCGTAACCATCATGATAAATTTCTTTCCTTCAAGGTCACGAGAAGACATATGTGCCGTAATCTTTTCACCAGGAGCTAATTGCAAGAAGTTCACAATTGCCTGTCCCTTTGCGGTACGCGATGCTTCAGGAATTTCATACACTTTCAATTTAAAGACACGTCCACGAGAAGTAAAGAACATCATTTCTTGATGTGTTGACGTAGAGAAAATCGTTTCAACAGTGTCTGCTTCTTTTGTTGTAAGTCCTGCAACGCCCTTTCCTCCACGAGACTGCGCCCTAAACCCATTTGGATCCATACGCTTTATATATCCATCCTTCGTCATCATCACAATCGTTTCAGAATCAGGAATAATGTCTTCGATACGGAAATCCTTAATGCCTGCCTTCACAATCTTTGTTCGGCGTGGATTTGCATAGGTATCACGAATTGTTTCAACTTCTTCTCGAATGATACCGAGCATCTTTTTCTCTGATTTCAAAATAGATTCAAGCTCTTTAATGAGCTTCATCTTTTCGGCATATTCCTGCTCGATTTTCAACCGTTCAAGATTGGCCAGGTTTTGAAGGCGCATTTCAAGAATAGCGATCGCCTGCCGTTCACTCATCTTAAACTTAGCCATCAAATTTGCGCGAGCCTCATCTTTATCCTTCGATTTCTTAATCGTTTCTATTACCTTGTCGATCTTTTCAAGTGCAATTTTAAGCCCTTCTAAGATATGAGCGCGATCTTGTGCACGTTTCAAATCAAATTCTGTACGGCGCCTCACGATTTCTTTTCTGTGCTTAATATATTCTTCAAGAATAGGTTTTACACCTAGTACTCGAGGTTGAATTCCATCAATCAAAGCTACCATATTATAATGGAATGTCGTCTGAAGTGATGTCATTTGATACAGACGGTTCAAAACCTTTCTTGGATAGGCATCCTTTTTAAGTTCCACAACCATGCGTACACCATCTTTATTCGACTCATCACGCAAATCTCGAATACCTTCCAATTTCTTTTCTCGTACTAAAAGTGCAATCTTTTCAAGCAGTGCCGCTTTATTCACCATATACGGCACAGAAGAAATGATTATTTTATGCGTTCCTTTCTTTCCTTCAATAATTTCTGCATCTGCACGCACAACTACGCCTCCCTTCCCGGTTGCAGAAGCTGCTAAAATATCTTTTGATCCATAGATTGTAGCTCCTGTTGGAAAATCTGGCCCTTGAATATGTTTCATCAAATCTTCAATCGTCGCTTCTTTATTGTCGATTAATTCGATGACCGCATTACAAATTTCGCCCAAATTATGTGGCGGAATATTTGTTGCCATTCCAACCGCAATCCCCAGCGTTCCATTCACAAGTAAGTTCGGAGATTTTGCCGGCAAAACAGATGGTTCTTTATGAGAGCCATCATAGTTTGGTCGAAAATCAACCGTATTTTTTTCAATATCTGTAAGCAGATGTTCCGCAACGGACTCAAGTTTTGCTTCCGTATAACGCATTGCAGCCGCACGATCCCCATCCATAGAACCAAAGTTCCCTTGTCCGCGGACAAGTGGATGCCTATACGAAAAGTCTTGCGCCATTCGTACCATCGCTTCATAAATAGAAGAGTCTCCATGCGGGTGATACTTCGCCATTACTTCCCCGACTACATTCGCCGACTTTCGAAATTTCGCATTCGCACGTAGTCCAATAGACCACATGGCAAATAAAATACGCCTTTGTACTGGCTTGAGTCCATCACGAACATCCGGAAGCGCACGCGAAACAATAACCGACATCGCGTAATCTAAGTAGGCACGTTTCATTTCATCCGCAATCCCTTGATTGAGCAATTCACCTGCATTATTTTCCAAAGGTAGCTTTTGTTCTTTATCTTTCTTTTTCGGCATATTACGACTTCTTTAACACAATCAATTGAATATCATCTGTCGGCAGTCCACTCTTCTTTATTTTGAGTTTTACTTGCTCATCTACCGGACAGGCCAAAGATTTACAAAAAGCCTTTTCATCGGCAAATGTATCGATGGAATGATACGAAGGTATAACAATGCGAGGCTCAATCTGCGCCACTGTTGCCGCTGCATCTTCTGCTGAAAGAACTGATTGACCACCAACGGGAATAATTAAAATATGAATATCGCCCAATCGTTCAACTTCGGTTTCTTTTAACTTTCTATCAAGCGAACCAAGAAATCCAATAGAAATACCCTCAGCAGAAATACGATAAATTGTATGTGCAGTTCCATCTTTTTTTGGTGCATGAATTCCGGTCGCAAAAACTCCCTTCACTTCATATTCGCCCGCATGTTCAATAGAAAACGGCTTCTTTTTTTCTTCTTCTCCTAAAACATTTTTACTATTATTCGCCATTTTGTCATCAGAAGACGAAATCACCATTGATCCTTTTAATGTTCGAGGAGCTTTCAGTCCTGCGACATCATTATACGGGTCCGTCACCACGCTTACCTCACCCGCTACAGGTTTTCCTGTAATCGTAAAACACCCAAGTCCATGCCACTGTATTTGCATAATTCATCAATATTACGGAGCTATTTTAGCACAAAATTTATAAGAGATAAAGGCGAACTGTGTGTGAAGACCAGAAGACAAACATTCGTTTTGCGACGCCATTTATACGGATTATTCTTCATCACCTTCTTGACTCGTCACTTCTTTCCAATACTCCATTTCTTTTTCTATCTCTTCCTTAGAAGGATCTCTCTGTGTAATAGACCATCCCTCTTCCAAACGATCACAGGCCGCGTGAATGTCGCTTGCATGTTCAGGCGATGCAATACCAAGCAATCGTATATCATCAATCATCTTTTGCCATACACGCACTTCTTCCTCTCTCTTCTCGATCAGTGCATCATATTCTTCTTGTTTATGTGTACACTCATCTGTACATTGATGTTCTAAATCTTCCTTCGCAAGCAGGATTGCATTTGTGATCTGATAACGCTCATCCGCAGAAAGCATCTCTTCAAATAATTCTGACTTTACAAAATCCTCAAGTAACACATATTGAACCGTTTCTTCTATTTTCCGCTTTACTTCTTCATCAATACGTTCATAAATGAGCTTCTTCAGCCGTGTTTCCGCATCACCATCACACATATCATGATATGCCTTTCGATACGGATATTCTTTCTGACCTATTTCCGTCATCGCTTTATGAATATTTTCTGATGTGACAGAAGGATTTTTCTCCAAATTACTTAAAATCTCCTTTGCCTCTTGGATAAGTTCTGCAGGAGTCGTTGGTACAAGTTCCTTCACTGCTATCTTGAGTTCGTCAATAAATGCCTGATGTGGATGATTCGTCATATAGCATCATCTTACTAGATTGTTTGAAAAAAGAAAAAACACTCTTCATAAAGAGTGTTTACGTGTTCAGAAAAAGCCTCATAATTGGCATTAAGGAGTTTGATACAAGTACCGCTCCAATCTTCGGCCATAGCAGAGGAAGCTCTTCCGCTCGAGCCGCCATACGTAGCACCTCTTTGTCTTCCTGTGGCATAACAAGAATTCCGAGTCTGTCCGAGCCCATCATACCAACATCGGTATACGAATCACCAAGCACCAAGCAGTGCTCGGGAGGTATTCCGATATGCGACATGAATGTCTCGGATACATACCCCTTATTCCCGTCCGAAACGACCGTCAATGGCAAGTACCCTTTCAGCCTATCATCTTCCCATCGAAGCCTGAGCGCGGCGATTTCTGTATTCAAATCATGCGTATCAACCCATGCACGAATCAGATCATAGGTGCCAAAACTAACAATAGCTGATCTACCCGCATATCTTCTCATGAGTGCCTCTACTCCATCCCTCGGCACAATCTCCTTCACACCTTCATAGAGTTGAGACCGGCGTAGCCTTGCTTCAACCAGACGATCAATGCTCCTGAAGATGAACTGGGCATCAGTGAAGTTATTGCGACCGAGTGGGTCAGTAAAGTACCTTCGCACCGCCTCCAATTCCCTCTGTTGATTTTCTTCAGACAGAAGCTTTCGTGTGACCGTCCATTGATTTCCCGCATGAATCGTTCCATCGAAATCAACAATCAATCCCCGCGTTTCACGCAATCGACGTGGAAAGGCAAATCTCCCCCCCTCAACAACCGACGCATTCACCACCAACAAGTCTCCCGACCCATCATGATATGTCATAATCTGCTGAAATTCATCAACCGTATACACCTGTACTAAATTACTTTGACGCATATTCCCTCCGAGTTATGCTATCGTACCTTACAAAAAATACACAAAAAAAGAAATAGCTACTCCGCACCTTGACGAAACATGTTTTTTTCGCTACCATTCCGTCACTATCCTGATTTACAGGATGAATTAACTCTTAATGCCGTTTGGCCCTCATGAATTTTTTTCAATGAGCGCTGGCCGGAAATACTATGTCAAATACTGAAAATACAAATTCAAAGCTCGGACAACTCCTCGATGAAGGAGATTTTTTAATTGTTCCGCAGCTTGGTGACCTTATTGAAACAACTGTCATCAATACAGAAGGACGCGAGGTAAAGCTCGACGTCAATGGTTTAACAACTGGAGTTGTACGAGGACGTGAACTTTATCAAGAAAGCGACGTGTACAGCAATTTAAAGAAAGGAGATAAAATTGAAGCAACCGTTGTTGGACTCGAAAATGAAAATGGTGAAATGGAACTTTCATTCCGCTTTGCTGGAAATAAGAAATCTTGGGAAGAATTGCAAAAAGCATTCGAAGAAGGGACTGCAATCAAGGTAAAGGTACTGGATGCAAATAAGGGTGGACTTGTTGTGAAAGCAGCTCACATTAGTGGCTTCCTTCCTGTTTCTCAACTTTCACCAGACAATTACCCGCGTGTAACCGGTGGTGATAAATCAAAGATTCTCGATAAATTGCAATCCTTTGTTGGAAAGAGCATGCAGGTGAAAATTTTGGACTTGAATGAAATTGATGAAAAATTGATCTTATCCGAAAAGGAACTTTGGGAAAAAGAGCAAAAAGATGTCATTTCACAAATATCTGTTGGAAATAAAGTAACAGGACACGTGACAGCACTTGCTGATTTCGGTGCTTTCGTAAAATTCTCTCCATTAAGTAACGGCTCTTCTTATCTTGAAGGACTTGTACACATTTCTGAAATTGCATGGCAAAGAATTGATCATCCAAAAGATCTTCTCACAGTTGGTGCTGAAGTAGAAGCGGAAATCATTGGCATCGAAGGAAGTAAGGTATTCCTTTCAATGAAGAAGCTCATCGAAGATCCATGGACTGATGTAGATAAGAAATACAAGATCGGCGAAATGGTTGAAGGGACGATTCTTAAAATCAACCCATTCGGTTTCTTTGTTGAACTCGATAAAGATATACATGGGCTTGCGCATGTTTCAGAACTTTCAAATAAGCCAGTTTCTGATCCGCAAAAGCTTGGAAAAATTGGAGAGAAGCGATCATTCAAAATTGTTTCTATTGAACCATCTGAGCATCGACTAGGACTTTCCCTCAAGACAGATAAGAAAAAGAAAACGGATGCGAAAGTAGAAGAGAAAAAAGAAGTGACAGAAAAAGCTGAATCAACAGAAAAAACGGCAGAAAAAGTAGAAGAAAAAACAACAGTCTAGGTAAAAAAGAACTCCTGTGCAGGAGTTCTTTTTTTTCTTGAGATTTTCCAAGAATACTCTTTCGATCATCGACTTGACTTAAACCCGAACTTCTGACAAAATTCGTCCATGGCTAAGACGAAAAAACCTATGAAAAACCTTGGGAAAAATGTATTCATTCTTTTTTTAATTTTGATCACACTCGGTATTGTATTCTCGAATGTAAATCTTACAGAGAAACCAGAAGTAATCGGCACAACAACCCTCATTGAAAAGATTCAAAATGAAGAAGTGAGCCGTATCGAAGTTCAAGAAGATACGCTTACTATCTTTGCAGCAGAAAATACAGAATTCCTTGTGAAAAAAGAACCCGGTGAATCATTATCTGATCTTCTCACAAATTACGGATTAACCGCAGAAGAAATCATCGCAATCGACTCTATTGTAAAAGAACCGAGTGCTTTCGTAAATCTCATGAGAACCATTCTTCCTTCTCTCATATTCCTTATTGGATTTGTCTTCGTCTTTATGTTCCTCGCACGTCAAATGCAAGGAGCAAATAGTAAGGCACTCTCTTTTGGTCAGTCACGCGCAAAACAAGCGGATACCTCAAAAAACAAAGTGATGTTTAAAGACGTAGCCGGCGCGAAAGAAGCGAAGGAGGAATTAGCAGAAGTTGTTGATTTCCTAAAACATCCAAAAAAATATAGTGATGTCGGTGCAACGATTCCGCGTGGTGTTTTGATGATTGGAGCACCAGGAACCGGAAAAACACTTCTCGCACGCGCTGTCGCAGGTGAAGCTGGCACACCTTTCTTTCACATGTCAGGTTCAGAATTCATGGAAATGTTTGTTGGCGTAGGAGCATCACGAGTGCGAGATCTATTTGGAAAAGCAAAAAAAGCTTCACCTTGTATTATCTTTATCGATGAAATAGATGCGATTGGACGTCAGCGCGGAGCTGGTGTTGGCGGTGGTCATGACGAACGCGAACAAACACTCAACCAAATCCTCGTTGAAATGGATGGATTTGAAACAAATAGTGGTGTTATTGTTATCGCCGCGACGAATCGACCCGATATTCTAGATCCAGCCCTTCTTCGTCCAGGAAGATTTGATCGTCGTATTACACTTGACCTCCCATCGCTCGATGATAGAGAAAAGATATTGAATATACATGCAAAGAACAAACCATTTGCAGATGGAGTAAATATAAGGCGCATTGCAGAACGAACCATTGGATTTTCAGGTGCGGACCTTATGAATATAATGAATGAAGGCGCAATACTAGCCGCAAGAGAAAATAAGAAAAAGATCGAGCAAGGTCATTTACTGGAAGCAATTGAGAAGGTACTTATCGGACCAGCTCGACTTGGAAGAAAAACAGAAGAAGACGAGCGACAGCTCACCGCATACCATGAAGCAGGACATGCAATGGTTGGTCATGTACTTCCGCATGCAGATGAAGTGCACAAAGTATCTATCATTTCGCGTGGAATGGCTGGCGGGTATACACTTAGCCTCCCTGAACGGGATCGTAAGTTGCATTTCAGACGAGAGTTTATTGATCAACTTGCGATGATGCTCGGTGGATATGCAGCAGAAAATGTCGTATTTGGCGACATTACAACGGGAGCCTCAAATGATTTACAGAAAGCGACATCCATAGCAAAAAAACTTGTCACTCGTTACGGGATGGGTACAGAACTTGGGCCAAGAACATATGGTGAGTCCGAGGAAATGATTTTCCTTGGAAAAGAAATACATGAAAATAGAGACTATTCTGAAAAAACAGCAGAACGTATCGATCAAGAAGTACTCACGCTACTGACGGATGCGCTAAAAACGGCAAAAGATAAAATCAAAAAGCACAGAAAAGACATTGATAAGGTTGTAAAAGTTCTCCTTGAAAAGGAAACAATCGAAAAAGAAGAGTGGGAAGAGATTGTCGGACCACCCAATAAACCACCAAAATTAAAAGTACAACCTGCATAGATTCTTCAGGAAAAAAATGACTCCGTGTATAATGAAAGCGGAGCATTTTTTTATTCTGATTATATTAAATGAAAGGAGGTATGACTCAAAAACTTGGAAGGACAATAGACGTCTATCACAATATCTTCAAAAAGGCATGGCGGAGGGCTCTTGATCATAAGGCTCTCTGGATTTTTGGACTTTTTGCTGCACTATTGAATACGGGAACAATCTTCTACCGTACCTTAAGTATGGCGACAAACTTGCAGCCACTTGATACCTATACAATAGATCACTTTACTGAATCATCCGACAGAACAACATGGCTCGTGCATTATGTTCTTTCATTTCTTACAGAGGGTCCACTATCTATGTCCGTTGCATTCATTATTAGCTTGATATTAATATTAACCATCTTACTTCTTGCACTTGGCGGACAACAACTCCTCATTACTGGATTACAAAGCAAGAAAACAAGGTCCGCAAAAGAGCTACTTCGCGAACTTTCACGTACACACCTTCTTCAGCTACTTTATGTAAACATTCTATTATTCATGACACTTGTCTTGTTGTTTGGTACTTCAAGCTACATACTTTCAACCGTGCCGGCAAACGGATCTTCTGCAAATGCATTCATTTATCTTGGTGTATATCTTCTCTTAATTCCTGTTGCCCTTATTGTAAACGCAATTGGAATGGTTGCATTGATTCATGTTGTTCAATCAAAACGATCTGCTGTGCAAGCAATAAAACATTCCATGCACCTCATTAGCACACATTGGCTTGCAACCTTCGAAATGATTCTAGGACTTTTCTTTATCAACCTTATTGCATCCATTCTTCTTGTTGGAGTTATTGCACTTATTACCGTACTTGCCAGCATGGCTGCAGCACTTACCGTAAGCTCTGGAACGATTATTCTCGCAACCATATTCATGACACTCGCAGTCGCATTCATTGTACTTATGACATTCTTCTATATTGCTACTATGACGGTTTTTGCCTATGCTGCATGGATAGAATTTGTAAGCGTCATTTCTCGAGGACGTATTATTCCGGCTATTGAACATCTTTTCCGATCATTCACTACACAGAAATAACATGTCAGACGGCTTTCCATCCATTGAAGATCTATTAAAAGAGCATCGTTCAAAAAATACGAGTGATGCAAAGGTAACACAAACTGTTACCGATGCTTCTATTTCAAAAAAAGGCGAGAAAAAAGCTTCATCAATTCCCAAGAAAAAGAGTCCTCCTCTAAAAACAAAAACAGAAGAAATACTTGAGAAAAAAATACAAGAAATTGAAATAAAGAGCCGTGAAAAAGAAATAGAATCACAGGCAACAACAAGTGGATTGCCGTATGTAGAATTAAAAGGATTCCCTATTAGTCCTGATGCGCTCTCGCTCATCCCGGAAGAACGGTCAACAGAATTAAAGGTCATTGTTTTTCTATTCAATGGACCGGAATTAAGACTTGGTGCCGTTCATCCTGAAAATGAACAAGTAAAGAGTCTATTACACGAGCTCAGCGAAAGGCATAAGACACACGGGGTTCTGTATCAAATATCTGAAGAAAGTTTCACGGAAGCGGTGAAGTTATATAAAACGCTTCCAAAGATTAAGAAAATTGTAAAAGGGGTACAGATCAAGGAAGAGGAACTTGAGAAATACCAGGATCAGATGTCAAGCCATGAAGATATCGGAAAGATTCTTCAGCGAGCAAATATCACTGATGTTCTTGCTATTTTAGTTGCCGCCGCAATGAAATTAGATTCATCTGATATACATGTCGAAGCAGAAGAAAAAGGTATTGCCGTACGTTTTCGTGTTGATGGTGTACTTCAGGATGTTGCCATAATCGCGAAGGAACATTGGAAGAAGATTATTAGTCGAATAAAACTTATCGCGAGCCTCAAATTAAATATTACCGATGTACCACAAGACGGTCGATTTACCATCTTTCAGAAAAATAAAAAAGTAGACGTGCGTACCAGCACTATTCCAACCGCTTGGGGCGAGTCGGTTGTGATGCGACTCCTCAATCCAGATTCTATTCAGCTTAATTTTGAAGATCTCGGATTCAGGCCAGCCGTCTTGAAACGCTTAATGCCTGAAATTCAAAAGCCAACAGGCATGATCGTGACAACAGGACCTACTGGAAGTGGTAAAACAACAACACTGTATTCAATTTTGCGTAAATTAAATAAACCGGGTGTAAAGATCATCACCCTGGAAGATCCTGTTGAGTATAAATTAGAAGGGGTAAACCAATCTCAAATCGACCATTCAAAAGAATATACATTTTCAACAGGATTACGCTCAATCTTGCGACAAGACCCAGATATTGTCATGGTTGGTGAGATTCGTGATCTTGAAACAGCAGAATCCGCTATTCAAGCAGCTCTTACCGGTCACCTTCTTCTTTCCACTATTCACACGAATGATGCTGCAGGTGCGATTCCCCGATTCCTTTCTATGGGTGCAAAACCATTTTTACTCGCCCCTGCCCTTACCGTTGTTATGGGGCAACGTCTTTTAAGACGCTTATGCGCCGAATGTAAGGAACCGGCGACGATTGACGAAGCTACCATGAAGCAAGTAAATAGCCTTCTTGAATCTATTCCAGCAACCTCTGGCGAAACCGTTCCAACGGAAAGACAATTTTATACGGCAGAGGGTTGCGAGACATGTGGAGGATCTGGATATAAAGGGCGTGTTGGTGTATATGAAATTCTTATAAAGGACCCAGAAATAGAACAATTTATCCTCGCGGCAGATGTTTCAGAATATAAAATGCGTGAAATTGCAACAAAACAAGGGATGGTAAGCATGGAACAAGATGGGTTATTAAAAGCACTCGAAGGATTAACAACGGTTGAAGAAGTGAAGCGGGTGACTGGATTTAAAACATTGCAGCCGATGCCTCAAAATACACAAGAAAATATAGCGTCTAAAACACCTAAATCGCCAATATTAGCGAATAAAACTGAAAAACTTGCAGAAAATGTAGCGTCTGAAAGCACGAATTCAGCTATATCAGCACCCCCTGAAGCAACCTAGCGCATCACAGAATAAATTGCGCTAATATTAGCCCTAAAAATATAAAAATACCTTGACAAAAGGCTCATTTTTTGGTAAAATAACCTGCAATAAAAACGTGAATATTTCCATCATTGTTTAGAAGTAATTCTAGGTAGTGATGGGAATCATCCCTACAGAACATGCAATCGTGCATAATGAGGATAATTGTACTATTTTAACTACCACTCTCTGGTTGACATGTATTATTACTATGCATGGTCAATACTCTTAGTTACATTAGTCGGTGGGCTGTTCATCAGTGACAAACTTCACCTTAAGGAGGCAATATTCCTCATAACACTACCTGTACTTTTTCCAATCTGGGCAATATTTTTGTTTGTTTGGCTTGAGAATGAGGTAGACTAGATGGAATACATACATATCTGGGGACATTGGGTGGTATACACATTCATCACCCTTCTCCCGCTGTATGCGTTGCTCGGCGTTGCCGCCTGGACAGCTGGGGCATTCGGTTTCAAAACACCGAAGTTCCTCAAAACATGTGGCTACTGGACAGCGATGACAAACCTCGTCCTCGCAGGACTTCCGGTCATTGTCGTGCTCGGTCCCATCGTTCTCCTTGTGAGATACGTGGTGCCGTACATTGCGCAACGACTACGGTCTCCCTGAGAACATCAGGAGACCGAAAGACCCCTCACTCGAGGGGTCTCTTTTTATACATCAATTATCACATAAATAACCGCGCCTGTTTCAAATGTACCATTTGGCTCGCCTACATATTCTGTAAGTGGATGTTTTTTTACAAAATTTGGTATCACATGTGCTAATCGTTCCGTACCTTTCCCATGCATAATCTTCACAACTCTATCTCCTGCACGAAAATGTCGATCGAGAAATCGATCAATTTCGACTTCCGCTTCATGCATACGCATGCCATGCAAATCTAAAACTGGAGTATCGGCAGACATTTCCGCAAGAGAAATCAAAGAATGAAAATCAGGCATATCAAAAGGTGATCTTTCTCGTATCTGGTCCCTCAACAGAAAAATAGACTTCACGTCTGATCGGAAAAGCACGTTCATCAAATATATCTGGCCATTCTACAAAAATAACATCATCATTATGTTCATTTTGATCAAAAGCAATTGCCTCTAATTCAATAGGATTTTGGAATCTGTATAGATCCATATGCAAAACCTTCTTGATTGTGTGATTATCAATTGGATATTCATTCATGACGGTAAATGTCGGACTTTTGACACGTACAGAACTTCCAAGAGCCTCGACAATCCCTCGAACAAATGTCGTTTTCCCTGCCCCCAAATCCCCGATCAATCCAATAACATCTCCGGGTTGCAATGTTTTTACGAATGTCGCCGCAAGTTTTTTTGTTTCTTCTTCACCGCGTGCAATATAATCTTTCATATTAAGCAATGTCTAAATTCGGGTCAGCTTTTAGTATCAGTGGGTCTACAAAGCAATGCTGCTTTGCTCTAAAATATCCTGCAGCCGCAATCATCGCTGCATTATCAAGAGAGTATTCAAATGGAGGAACGAGTACCGGGAGATCAAAGCGATCCTTTACAGCCTGCTTCATGCGTTTTCGTAATTCAATATTTGCAGAAACCCCTCCTGCTAATACCACCGATGCAATGTCATGATCTTTAATGGCTCGAGATGTTTTTTCTACCAAAACATCTACAACGGCCTCTTGGAATGAAGCTGCAATATTTTTTCTAAATTCTTGATCATTGAGTAGAGATTCATTCTCGCGCAATGTATAAAGTACCGATGTCTTTACTCCGGAAAAACTAAAGTCATACCCGGGACGATCCATCAAACCGCGCGGGAATGTATACGCCTCTGTATCCCCTCCTTCTGCCAGCTTGGCAATTTCAGGTCCTCCCGGATATGGAAGTCCAAGCATCTTTGCGACCTTATCAAATGCTTCTCCCGCCGCATCGTCAATCGTTTCCCCAATTCGTTCAAACTGTCCGTG
The DNA here is from genome assembly GCA_964462325.1 of uncultured Gammaproteobacteria bacterium. GTDB lineage: Bacteria > Patescibacteriota > Patescibacteriia > UBA9934 > UBA9934 > CAYFMS01. Next base: position 15,546 of record CAYWYQ010000009.1, read on the forward strand.
GTCTTTCATTAAGACAAGCTCCGTATGACCACCAGAAACTAAAACAGCAAGGAGTGGCAATTGAGGAGACTTCCCTTTTGAAAGCCAATTCGCATAGATATGTCCCTCTAAGTGAGAGACTCCGACAAGAGGCTTTTCCCATAACCATGCAAGTGTCTTTGCTGTTTCAACCCCTGTACGGAGCGCTGGCGAAAGTCCTGGACCCGCCGTTACAGCAATCGCGTCTATTCCTTTCCCAGAACGCGCAACTTCTTTTTCTAGCATAGGAAAAAGAATTTCAAGGTGTTTTCTTGCCGCTACTTCAGGTACAACACCCCCATATTTTCTATGAATATCTATCTGGGAATAGACAATATTTTTCTTTACTTTAAGTTTTTCTCCTTTACCAGAAAGAACCGCAATCGCGGTTTCATCACAGCTGGTTTCAATACCAAGTATATTCACAAAAATTGAAATTAATACTGTGTGTATATGGTATCAGATATTGACAAAAAGCTCATAATCTGTTATATTTTCTTTCCATTTATGGAGGCTCTCATGAACGAATTCCTGGAAATGCAAAAGGGAATTTTGATCGAAAAACGAAAAAGATACAATGACCCAGCATTTCGAAGCGGGCGTATCCCTGAAGCGGCGCGCATGAAAGATGTAGGACTTGCCTATATCGAGCAAGCACTAAAACGTATTGGGAACGGTACATACGAAATCTGCATCGACTGCGGAAAGACGATCAACCGTTCTCGACTGATAACGGTGCAAGGCGCAATTCGCTGTATTCAATGCCAAACAGAGGTGGAACAAAACGTGGGACTCAACTAGATAGTTGAGTCTTTTTTTATGCCGCACGTTTTTCTCGTTTTTGATTAAACAGAGCAATTGCATCAGGATGCGTATAGACTCGAGAAATAAAGCGAGTATTCTTTCCCGTATATCTCCCCCCTTGATCAGTTAACTCAGAATAAAAATCATCTAAGCGTTCTTCGTCTTTTTCACTCATTAATTCTATGGGAGCCATATGAACAGGAAATCGCATGATAATAAATGCAATATCATTCGGAGTAACAGTACCCGATACAGCTCTATTTTGAGACCTGTCGAGTAACCCTCCTTGAGATTCATGTGTCTTATACACCGAAGGCTGACCATGCATCTCTTCAATGGATACATCTGCGCTCGGTAAAATTCCCGTAACGAGAGATACGCCTTGCTCCCCAGCAAACCCTTCCGTGAACGCTGCCTTCAAACCACGTCTATCATTTTTGTGAAATAATGCTGCATTAAAATATTTTGCTGATTTTTCATTCTTTGAAAGATTTTCATCGAAACCAATAACATAATCTGACTTCTTTTCTATCGCTCCCAATATTTTGGATACACTCTCACGTCGCACAATATACTCAACATCAGGAAGGTCCAAAAACGCACGATGATGATCGTCAAAATATTCATAGCCAGCATCCTGTAACTGTCCATGTACGCTTCGTATGCGATCCTTATGCTCTGCCATTTTTTCTTCGAATTGATCAATAATCTCGTCACTGGAACGTCTTATTTCAGGAGTTTCACCCTTTCGATTCGGATTAAATACATTCATAGTTTCATCATTTAGATATTTCTATCCTATATCAGAATCAAAGGTAATGCTAGACTCTTCCTGCAAGAGATTTCTAACATCCGCTTGAAATGACGGAAGGTGCTAGATTCCTACTTCCTAGTCCGGAATGACAGAGTGCGCTAAAAGCTAAAGCGCTAAAATCTAGAGAAATCTATCTCTTCATTTCTCTTTGTCTACTTTTAAATTCCTTTCTCACTTTTCTTCAAAGAAAAGTAAGCAAAAGAAATACCCGCCGGTACTCCCTTTGTCACATGTATCAGCGTCATCGCTCAGGCAAAACGGATGATTGTGATTTATTCATTGTTCTTTTTACGATAATAATGTCAATCCCAACGCCGTTTTGCTATTCTTCACTCTTGCCGCATACACTGTGACAGTGTCGCAATTGGCGGCGAGGAAGGTGGTTTGTTGGGTGCTAAGAGGCTAAAAGCTAGTTTATCGTCATTTCGACCGAATATAACACACCTCCGTCATTTCGACCGATCCGTCGTAGCTTTAGCGTAGGCGGAGAGCGGAGAAATCTATTTGTTATTCATAAGAAGTAGATCCCTCGACTCGCCAAATTGGCTCGCTCGGGATGACAGGAAACGCTAGATTCCTGCTCCTACCTGCCTACAGGCAAGCGAGTCCGGAATGACAGAGTGCGCTAAGAGCTAATGGGCTAAAAGCTAAGTAGCTAATCGGCTAACATGCTAATAGCTCGCTTGCTATTTAACTACCCCCTACACGCTACTCTCTACTCCCCATTGAGGTGCGGACCTTTCTAGAGCGCTCGTTTTCAAGCATATCGCACAAAAACAAACTAAGTTCCCTCGTGACTAGGCACGGGTGTCTCTGTACGGAGACGTACTGGAATGTACGGCGGAGTTCAGAGACGGGACCCGTAACAACGTCATGAGGGAACTTGGGTTTGTTTTTGGTATAATGGATGCATGCATCGTGGGTTGCTTATTAAATACATGAACAACAGCTACTCCCCTGAAAAAAGAGTGAGTGATTTTGTTATTGGGGAAAAGCGACTTACCTGGACGGGACTCCTCACGAACGCTTATGCCGATGCGGAAATTTTCCTTGTTGGTGGTACGCTTCGAGACGTATTAATTGGAAGAAAACCGAATGATTTAGATTTAGTCATACGCGGTATTGAACCTACGGAGCTAGAAGCATGGTTGAATCGTCACGGCGCGGCAGAATTTGTTGGTCGTTTCGGGACCTATAAATTCATCCCTCATGGCTGCGGAGGTTCCGAGCCTATCGACATTGCACTGCCTCGTACGGAGCATGTCAGTGATTCACATAAGAGCGGCCGCAAGGATATGCAGGTAAAATTTAATCACAACCTCCCTATAATTGACGATCTAGGTCGAAGAGATTTCACGATAAATGCTATGGCATTTAATGTAAAAACAAACCGAATTATCGATCCATTTTTTGGCCTAAAAGATTTACAGGCAGGACTTATTCAATCGGTTCTTGTTCCTGAACAGCGTTTTTATGAGGATGCTACACGCATGCTCCGTGCATTAAGACTTGCGAGCCAACTTGGATTTGCAATTGAACAACATACTTGGCGAGCTATTGTCGCAAATATAGAATTACTTAATACAAAAACAACAAATGAAGACGGGTTATTTATTTACTCAATACCCCGTGAAGCAATTGGACGTGAATTTTTACTTGGATTCGCTACTCACCCAGTTCATACATTAAAACTTTGGTCAGAATCCCGCGCATTGCATATGTTCATGCCTCAACTTGTTTCACTTGAAGGCAATCAGGATGAACCAATATTCCATAAAACGTCACATGTACTCCATGCATTAACGAGTCCTTACTTGCTTGGACAATATAGGGATAAGTACCCTGCCCCAAGTATATTAGTCGCAGGACTCATGAGCTTTATCGATGCTGACAAAAAGAGTCATGCGCAAAAAATGTGTGTAAATCTCTACTTTCATCAATTTCCAAAAGACCACGCATCCTATGTAGATTGCAAAACTGTTTTTTGGCTTGTCGAGCGTTTAGATCTTTTTGAACATCAGGATCCAGCAGGATTAAGACCCTCTGAATTTGAAAGAATATTTGTGAATGATCGTGGAGAGGATCTACTATTACTCATGCAAGCCATGTACATCGCAAGCGGAAAACATTCTGTAGCTCGTGAACGTATTCAAACTGCGAAACGTATTCGGCAGCGTTTTCTTGATCTCTACAATACAGCTGGTGATGGCACCAAACTCCCAAAACTATTGTCTGGAAAAGACTTAAAGGATGTTGGAATAGAACCTGGCCCGCATTTTAGACAATACTTAGACCATATACGTGATGAACAACTTTCTGGTTCAATTACAGATAAGTATTCTGCGATTGAAAAATTACGAGAACTTTCATCGATGAATTAAATATATCGCAGACTGAACGTGAACGTTGATTTGTAGTCATTGAATCCCAAAGAGATGTACGAGATGCAAATAATTTACAATCAGCAGTAAAGATGTTATCTGAAAATCCTGAAGCTCCTCACCTGCAAACGATACCTACATTAAATGACTTGTTATCTGACCAATGAAACTCCCCGACCTAATGGCCGTGGTTTTACAGGGGAATCAAATACGGTAATATTTGCATTACCGATCGAGGTATTACGTGCTTTCGAAGCCGTAAAAGAAGGGTTGAAGAAATAAATTCTTTCAATGAAAAGAGCCGACCCCCGTATGGAGTCGGCTTTTGTGTTTCAGTGGGATGCTAGTTGCAGTCCGCCAGTCGAACGACTGACTCGTCAGCTACTTCTGACACGATAGAGATGCACACGAATCCTTCTACCTGTGCAACATCACGAGGAGGAATCGCTTCATTGACCTCGAGTCCACGAAGCTCGCAGACTTGATCGATGTCTTGCGGTAATCCACATACAGTGACTTCGAATGCGCCGCGACGAACGGTATGAAAGCCGTTCAATCCTGACGTATACCGATGAGCACTCGTGCCGCCATCATAATGCACCGTGAGTGACACATCACTCGCGACCGTGAAGGCTACTTCTTGAAACCCTTCACTCGTACCCCACTGCTCGACCGGGTCACAACCCGAGGTCAGTAGAAAGGTACCAATGAGTGCGAAGGCGCTGAACGCCCATCCAACACGAATAAGATTTTTGTTCAATTCCCCTCCAAGTATCGTCAAACAACGTCGACGATTGCGCCGAATAATAGCACAAAATTGTCTTTTTGTCAATACAAGAACCTTGACTATGTAGCATTTTATTGTTAGTTTAAAGCGTCATCTCAAATCACGGAGGATATATGAGTGACCAAGTAGATCTTTTTACACCGAAACAATCAGAAGAGGTTCCACAGATTCGGGTACCTCATCTGAAAACCGTCTTCTCCATCAGTTGCGGAATGAGTGCAAGGCACTTTTTCGCACTTCTCAAGAAGCACAATAAGCCGCTTCTCATCGATACACGCAGAAGTCGTTCCTATGGCAGGGCTCGCTTTTCCTTTGCGGAAGATTTGGAATACTTGTGCGAACTGCACAATATTCCGTATACGCATATGCTCGATCTTGCTCCTACGCAATTGATGCGGACCGAGCTGCACAAGGTGTTCAGCCCAAAAGTCCAGAGCACTCAGGAAGACCGCGCTCGAGCTTGGACAAGGTTTTTGTATGACTACATGGCAGCAATCACGAAGGAACGACGTGTCCTGCGAGAGGGTAATCCCCTTCGAATAGTCATCGACAGCGCTCATACCGGCATCGCCGTCATGTGTGCCTGTCAGCATCACCTTGATTGCCACAGACATGTGGCAACCGGGATGATCGCCAAATGGGTGCATGGAGTGAAAGAGGTGCATCTTTCTCCCGAAGAAGTCGGAGGATCGAAACCGTCGCGTAAATCACCAAGAAGGTACTTGATTGATCCAATTCCTGGTGCCAATATCGAGACATCTCCCCCTCGCGGCTAGAGGTCCTGATGCCCACAGGCTTCGTTGTACTTTCAAGAACCGAAATGAAAGGCGGACGATTCTGCACATGCGTCGCAAGGCAAGTGCGCGGAGTATGGAATCAATTCAGACTGGTGAATGCCGACGGATATTCCATGGCATACAATGAAACGCCGTTGTCCGAGCAGGAAATACGCGAACACTGGAACGCCGGCGTAGTAGTAGCTGTCGGCCAAATCTTGGATGGATGCCCAAGACAGACGCATCCTGAAGATTTGCGCATCGATCCATCATCCATCAGGCTCCCAGGGCAGAGATTGATCAAACGTCTGTACGAAGAAGCTGTCAACGCCTTTTCGTATGACAAAATTTTCGATCTGTACCCGGATATGGTCTTCACTAATCGTTACATACCCGAACAACCGCTTCCAAGATCAGTCGGCTATGTGCGGGATGTCAGCAAGGTGATCATCGACGGACACAATCAACGAGCCAGCATCATTGACCAAACAGGTCATGTGCTGAGTGGCGTGAAGATTGTTGGTTCTAGACTGCGCGCTCTCCATACAGGCAGATTCGTCTACGAAAACTGTACCGTTCGCCTTTCCATCGCAAGTCCATGGGATGGCGGTGAAAACAACTGGAACCCACGACGGTGTTATATTCAGCTTTCAGACGTGATCGAATAGAATGATTCTTGACACGTACCGCTTCTCTATACGAGAGAAGCGGTTTTTTATTATCTAATTTTTGCCGAAGACTTGCGTCGCTCGCTCGGTAGTCATCGAATCAATTCATGACTACTCTCACTCCGCTCCGGTATCGAACCCTCAGGGTCTCCATTCACCCAGAGGATTACCAACAAAAAGGCCCAGCTTACGCTGAGCATTTTTGTTGGTGACCCCACGGGGAATCGCCCTCACCTCTCGCTTCTGCAGAAGCTCGGGATTCAGGTCCGGGCCTCGCGGTGCGTCCTGCTGGCCGCACATCCACTCCACAAGGAACTCTCATTATTTGATTTTTGCTGGAGTCTTGCACTGCTCGACACGCTCGCAGCTCACTCCGGCCGTTCGATTCCTACGGATAGTCCTCAGGACTATCCTAAGGTCATAATGAAAAAGCCTCAGCATTTCTGCTGAGACATTTTCATGGTGACCCCACGGGGAATCGAACCCCGATTTCCAGGATGAAAACCTGGCGTC
>CAYWYQ010000010.1:0-22260 GCA_964462325.1 uncultured Gammaproteobacteria bacterium
ATTCGGCGAGTGCGCTGCGGCTGCAGAGCTTCGGCCATGCGGCCCTCGTATTCAAAAACTTTCACAAAAAATTCCCCCTAAAAAGGGGATAAAGGAGCAACGATGCTGAACATCGTTTTTCGCGCCTATGCAGTGGCGCTGTTGATTCTGGTCTGTGTGGCGCAAGCGGCGCAGGCGCAGGAGTACCCCCGGTCCTCGCTCGAGGACTTGGCGGTGGAGTTGTTCTCCGACTGTAGCACCGATGGGCTTTATGCCCGCGTGTCTGCAGTCGAAAGTTCGCTGGTCGACGTTCGCGAGAGCGTCGACACGGACCTCAAGGACGACTGCGACGAGGACGCCGAGGACTTCGACGCGTCTGTTTGCCGCGCGACCCTCGATGACGTCGACGAGCGCATCAAGCGCTCGCGCGCCCTTTCCAAGGAATACTTGGAGTGGAAGGCGTCCGTCACGGAACTCCTCACCACGGTTCCTGGGCTCGCTGCTCGGGTTCTCGCGGTGAAAGAGGCAATCGCCGTTGTCGAGACCCTTCGGGGGCGAGTCGATGCTCAAGGGCGTAAGCTCGAGGAACTCAGCGAGGAGGTCGAGGTCCTGCAGACCAACATCTCCTCGAATGAGGAAGCGATCAATATGCTTGAGTCAGCAGGCTCCCGCGGATTTTGCCTGGACTTCGGTCTTGGCGGATTCGCAGGCGGCGCTCCCTTCGGGGAAGCGGCCCAGTCGGTGTTCGCACCGATGCAGTTCAGGGGCGTTCGCGCCGGACTGCAGCTGGGTGCCGGAATCGGGTACTGCACGGATTCGTTCCGTGTCGGATTCGGTGGCGGCTTCGTCTTCGACGGTCCGGACCGTTCCATCGGAGCATATGCGGAAATGGACGCGCTTTGGCGTGTTCAGGATCGCATCGTTTCCATCGGTCCGGTTGGACGCTTCGAGTTTCTCGAGCGTCGTTACCGGCATGGCGTAAAGGACGGGCAGGACATTTATGTCTTCGTTGGTCCACGCGTCATGGTCGATGTTATCCGAAAGGATGGATTCGTTCTGTCGGGCATTGTCGATGGTTTGCTGGGTTACCAGTTGACGTCGACCATGGCGGAGACGAATGGCCGCGCGACGGGAATGTTCTCGGTTGGACTTCGGTTCAGCGGGACTAACCGCCGCTGACCTTCAAGAACGTGAGGTGGCCGTTTGTACATGTGAAAGCATGTTTCAAACGGTCGCCTCGAACTACTTTTCTTAACAGAATAGACTCAGATTGCAATTCAGTAATGGATTTCATCCTGAGTACATGCTGTAAAAAGCTGTACAGTAATTTGACAATTTGTCCCATTCCGGGACATTCAACCCCGGAATGGGGAAGGAGACAACATGAAGAACTTGATGTTCACCCTTCTCACGGCTTTTGCCGTGAGTGGCTGCGCTCAATGGGCGCAGGACCTCGATACCGATACCGACGCAGTCACCGACGGCGACACCGACATTGTCGGCAAGCCTGATGTGGTCCAATGCGTCGAAGACCTCGATGGGGATTTCTTCCCCGGTATTCATGTCGAGGAGTTCGAAGGGCTGAATTGCCCGGACGGCTACATGCGGTTCCGCGCCGACAGCGAAGTCGGAACGGACTGCAACGACAAGAACCCGGCGGTCAACCCGGTCGCCGTCGAGACCTGCAACAACATCGACGACAACTGCAACGGGCAGGTCGACGATGGTGCGATCGACGCCAAGCCCTACTACACCGACGCCGATGGCGACGGGTACGGTATGGGTGCGGTCGAGTACCTCTGCTTTCCGCAGGGGGGCTATGCCGCAAACGCGGGTGACTGCAATGACACTGATCCCGCCGTCAACAGCGGTGTGATCGAGCGTTGCGGAAACGGCGTCGATGATGATTGCAATGCAGCCACCACCGACACCTGCCCCAACAACTTCGTCGACTTCGATGGAGATGGTGTGGGTGAGTCACAGGACTGCAATGATCAGAACGCAAACGTCTACCCGGGCGCGTTCGAGATCTGTGGCAATGGAGTCGACGAGAACTGTGATGGTTCCGACGAGTCCTGTCCTGTGGACGTTATCTACGTCTGCTACGTCGATTCCGACGCCGATGGCTACGGAAATCCGAGTATCTCGCAAGAGTTCTCGGTTCCATGTCAGGGTGCGTGGGTGGTTGACAACACCGACTGCAGTGATACCGAGCCGCGATCGTTCCCGGGTAACCTCGAGATCGAAGACGGCATCGACAATAACTGCGACGGTGACGTGGACGAGGGTTTCAGTGGCCAGGTCGATCCGACCGTAACCTGTTGGAATGATGCCGACGGCGACGGATACGGAGCGCATGGCTCTGAGGCGGAGTTCGACGAGTCTGTCGGATGTGTTGGGGACTGGGTTGCCCAGAACAACGACTGCGACGACAGCGACGCTGGGGCCAACCCGCTCGCAGACGAAGTCTGTGACGGCGTGGACAATGACTGCAATGCGGTCGTCGACGAAGGATGTCCCGTGGGCACTGACGTGACCTGTTACTCTGACGCTGACAACGACGGCTTCGGAGATCCAAACGATACCATGAGTCAGACCGACTCATGCTCGGGTGGATATGTCGAAATTGCAGGCGACTGCAATGACGACCCGGTCTTCGGTGACTGGTACAACCCAGATCAGGAAGAGACCTGTGGTGATACGCAGGACTACAACTGCGATGGGTACGACGATCCGCTGGCCGGATGCGTCGAGTGCTACTGGGACTCCGACGGCGACGGGTACGGCTCCTCCAACTTGTACGAGATGGAGGAATGTGATGGAAACTATGTGGCCATCGACGGAGATTGTGAGATCTTCGATGCCGATTCCTACCCTGGCGCGTACGAGGACTGCGATGGTATCGACAACGATTGTGACGGCGACGTTGATGAAGGTTGCGTTTCGACGCCGACCGACAGCGACGGCGACGGCGATCCGGATTCGACCGACTGTGCGGACTACGACGCGACCGTGTACAACGGCGCGTACGAGTATGCCGACCTGGTCGACAACGATTGCGACGGTTACGTCGATGAAGGTGCTCCGCTGACTTACCTTTCGAGGTGGTTCTGCGATTGGGACAATGGCATCGGCGACTGGGAGCATGGCTTCGGCTCGCTTCCAGATACGTCGAGCTGCCAGTTCGACGGTCGTTATATCGAGTTGTACCCGACTTCGGTTGGTGGTGAGCTCGATGCGATCGTTCAGTGTTCCGGAACCCTCTCGGGTGCCGGACATGACTGGAATGTCACTTTCGTCGAAACGGCGGGTCACCCCGACCTGTACCGGAGCGGATTCAGCTGCACGACCCTCGGGTATGGTAGCAAAGACGCTCGGACCGGTTGGGAGGCATTGTACAGACATGCTTCGTACCCCTTCACCAACCATGGTTACACTTCGGTGGGCCATGGGGACGTGATGTGGTCGACCTCCCCGTGGGAGGCGAGCTCTGAGTGCGATTCGAGTTTCTCGGGTCGTGACGATGAGTACTCCGAGCATGGCGACGACCACCAGGACGCTCCCCCGAGTTGTACTGGTGCACCAGCCGCCAGCTGGTACGCGCCCTTCGCGAACTGATCTCCTTCACGCCTGCCGGCTACAACAACTGCCGGCAGGCGCGACTCAAAGGACCAACTCTCAAACCTAGAGAGCTCTGGTCCTTTTTTCTTATCTCCTATTTAAAACCCACATTCTATCTCCGAGATAAAACAGCTGTTTTATCTCGGAGATAGAAAAGAGCATGCGTATTTACAAATACTCTGTACTCTTCTTTATTTGTAAATTGATCCAGTACAATTTTAGAGTGAATAATGTCTGTTGGAGCCTTTTTACGTACATAACAGCCATAGCTATTCCATTCGCTTTGTTCCAGGTCTCGCAAAAGAGACTGGATTTGAATTTTTCCAACACCATCTTTTATCGCGTGCTTAATTGGATTTAAGTGAATGTACCTTGATACGTGTACTAATTGATTGTCATTATGAATATATTTCATGTTGTACGATGATCCGAAAAGAGCACCTACTCGTTTATGCCGATTGTTGAAGTATTTTGTATATCCAACACCAAGCGACTGCATGCATTTGGAAAGACCATAATCTGAAACCTGTTGCACAAGCAAATGATAGTGATTATTCATGAGACAAAATGCAACAATTTTAATATTATCTGTGGTTGCATGAAGTAATTTCTGCACGAATGTTCTTCGGTCATGATTGTCTAAAAAGGTGTCACGCTTTTCTACTCCGCGATTATAGACATGATAATAACCCCCGATATGTAAATCTTTTCTAAACATAAAACTCCCCAAATATTAAATACATGGGGAGTATATTTATACGTATATTATAACCTATTCTATCTCCGAGTTCAAATACCCGTTTTATCTCCGAGATGAAACAGTTGTTTTATCTCGGAGATAGGGGTGAGGGGTTGACGGGATGTGGATAATTGGCTAATATTGCGCCATCGCAAATGCCCAATTGATACGTTGAGCTATATGCTAAACCAAGGGCCCATAATAAAAATCAGGTTTGACGCGATCATGGAGCAACTCTCCCCGAATGGGGCCCTCCATGCCAAACCGTCGTTAAAAGAGAAAATATGCCAAAAATTCCATCTATTGAGGAATTATTAAAAGCCGGTGTTCATTTCGGACATCGCACGAGTCGATGGCATCCTAAAATGGAACAATACATTTTTGGAGCTCGACAAGGAATTCATGTAATCGACGTGGAAAAAACACAAAGCATTTTAGAATATGTTCTTGCAGAAATCGAAGGTCTTGTTGCAAATGGCGCAGGAATTTGGTTCATTGGAACAAAACTTCAAAATCAAGACTTGGTTGAGAAGTATGGAATCGAAGCAAAGACTCCATATGTGAATAATCGATGGCTTGGTGGAACATTCACCAACTTTAAGGAAATCGAGAAGCTGATTAATCAGTATCTTGATTTGATTGATAAACGCGGGAAGGGTGAATTGAAGAAGTATACAAAACTTGAACAGCTCCAATTTGATCGTAAAATTGCCGAGCTTGAAGAAAAGATTGGTGGAATTTCTACAACAAAGGGTCTTCCTCAGGTTGTATTCGTTCTTGATATTCGTCATGATAAGACCGCGGTTATGGAGGCTCGCAAGCAGGGAATCAAAGTGTACGGAATTTGTGACACGAATGTAAATCCCGGACTTGTTGATGCAGTAATTCCAGCGAATGATGATTCTATGGCATCTGTTTCACTTATCTCACGTCTTGTAGCGGAAGCGGTAACAGCTGGAAAGGCTAAGCAAAAAGATGTTGCAGCAAAGAAGCGTGAAGAAGCAAAGGCAGCAGAAGTTGCTGTTACAGAAGATTCTAAGGCAACCATTGAAGAGCTTGATTTAGAATTGAACGAAAAACTCGCTCGAGAAAAACAAGAAACAGAAAAAGATGCAGCACCAAAGCGTCCTGCAAAACGAAAATAATCTGTTATAATTCTGATCATTAACATGAAAAAATTATGAGTATACGCGCAGTAGATGTCATGAATCTTCGAAAATTAACCGGTGTTGGAATGATGGAAGCAAAGAAAGCACTTGTTGAGGCAGATGGAGATATAGATAAAGCGATCGAGGCACTCCGAAAACGAGGTGCCGCTAAAGCAGCAAAGAAGGCAGATCGAACAACAAGCGAAGGGCGTGTTCATTGCTATACACATGGAAATGGGAAGATCGGTGTTGCAGTTGAAGTTCTTTGTGAAACAGACTTTGTTGCACGTAATGAGGCATTCGTAGAATTTTGCAATGATCTTGCATTGCATATCGCAGCTATGAGTCCACTCTATGTTTCTCGAGAAGAAGTTCCTGCTGAAATGATTGCAAAAGAGAAGGAAATTATAAAAGAGCAACTCGTTCGTGAAGGAAAGCCAGAAGAGATGCTGGAAAAGATCGTGGAAGGAAAGCTTGGAAAGTATTATGAAGATATTTGCCTTCTTGATCAGAAGTTCATCAAGGACGAAGACCTTACTATCCAGGCATTTATTGAAAAGAATGTATTAAGCCTCGGAGAGAATCTGAAGATTAATCGGTTTAGTCGATTTCAAATTGGTGGATAATTTTGCAAATGAGAGTCGAAAGACTCTTTTTTGTTTATACGTTAATTCGTAGTATAATGAAGTCCGTAATATAATATTATGGCGAGAATCGCGATAAATGGCTTGGGGAGGATTGGGAGGCAAACATTGAAAGCAGGTTGGGGAAAACGGAGCTTTAATGTTGTTGCTATTAATGATTTGACGGATGCAAATACGCTTGCATATTTATTGAAATATGATTCTATTTACGGTATCTGGGATATCGATATAACAGCAGGAGAGGATTTTATTCAAATTGGAAAAACAAAAATTCCTGTATTAGCGGAGAAGATTCCTGCAAAATTACCTTGGGGAAAATACAAAGTCGATATTGTTATTGAGTCAACGGGTTTCTTTAGCGAAAAGAAGGCAGCGCAAGCACATGTAAAAGCGGGTGCAAATCGAGTCATCATTTCTGCGCCAGGAAAGGGAGGTGTACCTACATATGTACGAGGCGCTAATGCCGGAAATTTAGGTAAAGAAAAGGATAGGGTGATTAGTAATGCATCTTGTACAACAAATTGCGCATCACCCGTTATGTCTGTATTAGATGAAGTATTCGGTGTTGATAAGGCTATGCTTTCTACGATACATGGGTATACTGCAACGCAGAATTTAGTTGATGGTCCGCATCGAAAGGATTTACGTCGAGGGAGGGCGGCGGCAGAAAATATGATTCCAACAACGACGGGTGCGGCAAAAGCGACCGTGCAAACTATACCAAAACTCAAAGGTAAATTTGACGGAATCGCAGTACGCGTTCCAGTCCCAACCGTTTCTTTAACAGATTTAACAGTTTTACTTCGCAAAAAAGTAACAGTAGGAGAAGTTAATGACGCATTCGAAAAAGCAAAAATGACGCCGAGATTTAAGGGGGTGCTTGGTACAACGAATGAACCCCTCGTATCTACGGATTTTATTGGTAATACTCATTCGGCAATCGTAGACATGGGCATGACACGGGTTGTAGGGGAAACGATGGTGAAAGTGGTTGCTTGGTATGATAATGAGTGGGGGTATGCCCATCGATTAGCAGAAATGGCACTCCTTTATTCTAAAAATAAATAAAATAATATGAAACAAAGAACATTATTTTCAGGATTTACAAATAACACAAACCAATTAACGAGTGCTTGGCTGTTTATTGTATTACGTGTCGTGCTGGGATTACAGCTATTCATGGCAGGCTTGGCAAAATTTGGTGACTGGTCGGCAGCGGGGTACTTGAAAGGTGCTACTGGTCCATTTGCATCCTTTTTCCAATCCTTGGCAGGTAATGGTTTTGTAGATGCATTAAATACGTGGGGACTTACTCTTATTGGTATTGCACTGATTCTTGGAATATTTATGCGTCCTACGAGTTTTTTTGGAGCAATAATGATGACGCTTTATTACTTCGCACATTTTGAGCAAAACACTGCATATGGGTTTATTGATTCTCATATAATTTACATTCTTATTTTTGGATTGTTCATATCAGGAGGATTTGGTCATATGTTAGGACTGGATGGAGTGATACATCTGAAATGGAGCAAGAAACATTGGTTAAAGAATTTATTATTCGGATAATGTGAAGCGAAAGCGCGTCGTAATTTTAGGGGGAGGATTCGGTGGGCTCAATGTAGCGCTATATTTAGCGAAAACCGCATATGATTTATTCGAGATTATTCTTGTAGATGCGCAGGAACAACACCTGTACACCCCTTGGCTCTATAGAATTCCGTCTGATCTTCTACTCAAAAAAAAACAAGGCCGTTTTCGAGATTGTGAATTATTATTTTCCAATATATTAATGCCTTACCGTAACAAGATAGAGTTTAGAAAAGCGACGGTAACGGGGATGAATAAAAAAACAAAACATGTATTGCTTGAAAACGGAAAAACAATTTCATTTGATTATGTTGTGGTAGCACTTGGCTCGGAGTTGAATGATTATGGTATTGATGGAGTAAAAGAGTATGCGCTTTCTGTAAATTCTGTTCCACAGATCAAGGCGATGTATAAATCATTTACAGATTTAATGCTGAAGGATCAAAATAAACAACATGAATGTAATATTGTCGTTGGAGGTGGCGGTGCTGTTGGTACAGAAATTGCTCTTGATTTGATGCATGTTATTAGAATGCTTGGCAAGGAAGACATGATTCACGTCACTGTTGTTAATAGTTCTTCTGCCTTATTGGAACGCTTTTCAATTTACACACAGAAAAAAGCAAAGAGTAGATCGGATAATTTAGGGCTGAAATTATATTCAAATACAGCAATTTCTCATGCTTCTGACACAAATATCTCTCTTCGGACAGAAAATGATACAATGAAAAAAATACCTTATGATCTATTTATTTGGGCTGGTGGAGTTAGGTCAAGTAAAATTGCTAGGTGTTTTGATATGCAACTGAATATAGATGGGAGATTAATGGTGGAAAAAACATTAAGGGTAATGAACGAAACGCATTGTTTTTCTTTGGGTGATATGGCGGCTTATCCAAATGAAAAATCATCTACTTCTCTGCCTCCTGCCGCATGGGTGGCGGTAGAGCAGGCCAAGATAATTGCAGAAAATATAGTACGAAATGAACGAGGGGATAAGCTGCGTTCGTATCTACCGCCAAAATATTACCCTGGTATTATTTCACTCGGTGGCCGCTATGCGTCTGGAGAATTATTCGGAATCGCGTTTAGTGGCAAGATAGCTTATATATTCAAGCAGATTATTACACTCAATTATTTCTTTAAAATACTTCCCTTACATAGGGCAGTATACGCATGGTTTACGAGACGAATGACATGTAAAATATGAAATTACGTAAAATCCCATTGAATAAAGTAAAAGGGAAACGCATCATATTGCGTGTTGACTTAAATATTCCAGAAGGTGCCGATGTACTTCATTATCGCTTTAAACGCTCTATTCCTCAAATGAAGCAATTGATAGAGCATGATGCGAGTCTTGTGATCGTTACACATATTGGTAGGCCAAAGGGTAAGGAGCGACATTTGAGTACACAGAAACTTATTCCAGAATTATCCGAGGTGTTAAAAACGGAGGTTGTTTTTGCTGCTTCAATTCCAAAGGCTTCTAAAGAAACAGCAAGGGTTGTTCTTCTTGAGAATATTCGTTTTGACAAGCGTGAAGTAAAAAATCGCCTATCTTTGGGTAAAGAATTGGCTTCTCTGGGTGATTATTATGTAAATGATGCATTTGGTGTTTGTCATCGCAAGCACGCTTCTGTTCATGCGATTACTCGATATATAGAGTCATTTGCTGGAATGCAATTACATGATGAAGTAAAGGAATTATCAAAAAAAATGAAGAAACCAATTGTTACACTTCTCGGAGGGATTAAGCTAAAAACTAAAATACCGTTATTAAAGAAGTTAGCACCGAGTGCGCAATATATATTATTTGGTAGCGGAATGGCTCAAGTATATAGGTCAATGCGTTTAAGGGGAGTACATTCGGGTATGAGTATTGGATTTAAAGAGAGAATGATATTAAAGAGACTCATAAAGAAGTATGAGCATAAATTATTGTTGCCCGTTGATTTGCGAATAAGAAATAGAGAGGCGGATGAAGAATTACAGATTCGCACACTTGATCAATTGCAGCCAGATGATGTTATTGTGGATATTGGTCCAGATACGGAACTTCAATTTTCTGATTATATGCAAGAGGCAAAAACGGTTTTGTGGAACGGTCCCCTTGGTGTTGTTGAGGAAGTTGATGGAAAGGAGGGAACGTTGGCTGTTGCACAGTTGGTCGGATGCTTGTCTCAAGCGCATACGGTTATTGGAGGGGGAGATACGGTAGATTTCTTAAATAAGCACAAGGCATTACGAGCAAATTATGTTTCTTCTGGCGGAGGAGCTATGTTGGCATTCCTGGCGGGTAGTTCAATGCCAGGACTAAATGTTCTAAGTGTATAATTATGAAAGCAAAAATAGCATCATTGAAAGCGATTGAAATTCTAGATTCACGTGGGAATCCTACTGTGCGTGTTTCTGCCACCCTCTCCGATGGAACAACGGCAAGTGCATCGGTACCTTCTGGTGCATCTACTGGAATTCACGAGGCACTAGAGCTGCGTGACGGTGATAGAAAGCGCTATAGAGGAAAGGGGGTTTTGAAAGTCGTTAAGAATATTAATGGAAAGATTTTTACGTCATTAAAAGGAAAGAATGTTTTTGATCAAAGGGAAATAGATACAACGATGCGTCTTTTGGATGGCACACCAAATAAGCATAGATTGGGCGCAAATGCTATTTTAGGGGTATCGTTAGCCATTTTACATGCATCTGCTAAAAGTGCTCATATCCCACTTTATGAATATATAAGGCATCAATATGGGATAGTAGAGGATAAGTATAAATTACCAACTCCTCTCATGAATGTTTTTAATGGTGGCGCACATGCTGATAGTAATTTAGATATGCAGGAATTTATTATTATTCCTCATGCATTTAAAACATTTTCAAGAAAATTACAGGCGGGTACAGAAGTATTTCATGCCTTGCGAGACATTTTATTAAAAGATGGACTTGATACAGATGTAGGAAATGAAGGGGGATATGCCCCTGATGTGGGGAAGACAGAAGATGCACTGATGTATCTTAAGAAGTCAGTAACAAGAGCAAAATATAAACCCGGTAAGCAAATTTCTTTTGGGATTGATATTGCTGCAAGTGAATTTTATGATCACAAAAAAGGTCAGTACGTGTTAAAGACGGACAGACGGAATATATCAGGTGCTGAAATGGTTGACTTGATAGAAGAATGGTCAAAGAAATACCCACTTATGTCAGTTGAAGATCCACTTGATCAAGATGCGTGGCAAGATTGGGCGATGTGCAGGAAACGACTAGGTGAAAAAATGATGATCATTGGTGATGATCTTTATGTAACAAATACTAAGCGTATTCGAAAGGGGGTAGAAATGAATGCAACAAATGCAGTTTTGATTAAGATGAACCAAATAGGGACTATTTCAGAAACAATTGACGCTATGATTCTTGCAAAGAGCGCAAAACAAAAACTCATTGTTTCTCATCGCTCTGGAGAAACTGCCGATTCAACGATCGCTGATCTAGCGGTTGCTCTTAATGCGGAATATATAAAGACAGGTGCTCCTTCTCGTACTGAAAGATTGGTAAAATATAATCGCCTGCTGGAAATTGAGGAAGGGTTACGTTAGGATTGGTGATCATAATGCCAACCGGAGGTTCTTTCCTTGAAATAGGTATTCATAGTACTTCCGCGACTCCATACACCGGGTCCGTATTTTTCCTGAAGCGTATCCAAGGCTATAAGGGCATCCTGTTCACTATTGTGTTTTTCAAGAAGACTGCTGGGGGTACGCTGAGAATCTGTAAAATGACTTATCGACACACCGAGAAGACGAATTGCGATATTCGGATCTCGAACTTGATCCAGTAGATGCCATGCATTTTTATATATGTCTAAGCCATTATTGAATGTGCTTGTGAATTTTTTACTTGCAGAAATACTTCCACCGACACCATATCGTGCATAGACGGCAATATGCTGTCCGATTTTCGATTGTTTTCTCATGCGGGCAGAAACTCGATCGCAGAGGGCTAGTAATTGTTTTCGTATGTCGACATCTTCTATGAGGTTCTGCGGGAAGGTATAGGAATTTCCTATTGATTTTGTTTTTTGTTTTTCTTGCAATGTATCTATTCCGTTTCCGCGTGCAATGTCATACAAAAACTGACCATAAGAATTGAATTCAGAAAATAAACGATGCAGAGGAAGGTCTCTTAATGATTGCATATCTGTGACCCCCATATGAGTAAGTTTATCATCAACTCGTTTACCTATTCCGCAAACTGCACTTAATGGCTGTGAATCAAGAAAAACCCTAGCATGCTCCGGACGAATGACTGTAAGGCCATTTGGTTTACATGATTCAGAAGCGAGTTTTGCTACCGGTTTATTGCTCGCAATACCTATTGATACACCACAAGTTTTTCCACATTCATTCTTAATATCGTTACGAATCATTTGTGCTATAAAAGTTGCTCCAAAATAATCAGAAGCAGCTGTTGTGATGTCCACAAAGGCTTCGTCGCAACTAAATTGTTCCACCTTGTCCGCATAGCGATGTAATATTTTAATAAAACGATCGGTGATATCGCTATATTTCCTAGGATCACTCGGAATAATGATGAGTTCTGGGCATGTACGTAGGGCCTCGGTACTCGCCATGGCTGTTTTGACACCTCGTTTCTTTGCTTCTATGGAAGCAGTAGTAATAACCGTTCTTTGTAATGATTGTTCTTTGGTATTAACAGGTTTATTTATTTTTTTATAAATGCCTAAACTGCCCTTACCCTTTCCAGCAACCGCGATGGGTTTATTGCGCAAAAAAGGATTCGCTTGTTGTTCTACGGAAGCAAAGTAGGAATTAAAATCAATATGGAGGATGATCTTTGACATAATGCTCAACGAAGATTAGTATTAATTTTATTATGAATAGTGGAATAAAACACGTGGCTCTAATTCCTGACGGGAATAGAAGATGGGCAAAAGAACATCGCATCCCACAGCTAGAGGGACATAGACGCGGCTATGCATTATTTAAAGAAGTCGTAGGATGGTGTGCTGATCGGGGAATAGAAGAAGTGTCGATTTGGGCCTTTTCTACAGAAAATTGGAATCGATCAAAAGAGGAAGTTGGCTATTTAATGGATTTAATGATCTGGGCACTCACGAAAGATTTGAAACAATTGGCCGATAAAAATATCCAAGTAAGAGTTATTGGTCGACGATCGAATTTGAGTAGAAATGTACTTGATGCTATTGAGCAAGCAGAGCAAATGACGGCTAATAACACAGGTCTCGTCATGAATATATTATTTAATTATGGAGGACGTTCTGAAATTCTTGATGCGGTTAAGGAGATTGTTCATTCTGGTATAGATTCAAAACAAATCACAGAAGAACGATTACATGAACACATGTGGACTGCTGATATCGCAGATCCTGAACTAATTATCCGTACTTCTGGCGAATCTAGATTGTCGGGGTATTATTTGTGGTCCGGAGCGTATTCTGAACTTTATTTTCTGGACAGGAAATGGCCCGATTTTTCAGAAGAAGATTTAGATGATGCTATTGAATGGTACAGAACCAGAGAAAGACGTTTTGGTGGTGATTCAAAGAATAATCAATCGGTATAAAGCTCAACAAGATACCATTTTAAACTTATAGGATTGAATCGAAGCTTCATGAAATTCGTATCGTCCGATACAGAAAAATAGGTAATTGTATTTGCACCTTCGCGACTGCGATGTATGAGATTCACGGCATTTGGCTTATAGATTCTACCATCCCAACGTATGGATCTTGGCCGAATATTTTTTCCATTAAATTCCACGATGACATCAATTGGATCCTTGAGGATTTGATGCATATTTATTCATGAGAGATATGGTTTAGAGCGGTGTGAATATATTGTTTCATCTTTCTGCGACTTACTTTTGTTCGAAATGTTTTTTTGAAATCCTCAATGCGACGAGTTCTACGAGAAGAACGGTAGGCAAGCGTTGAATGATAGTATCGAATAGTTGCTGTACTCATATGAACATGGTTATTTTTTTTAAATGAATGATTGAACAAAACAAAAGTGACGCGAGGGGGAGGATTCGCGTCACTTTTTATAAAGTTGTTCTCTGGTGAGAAACCGGATCCCGACAGTTCCTCTCCAGAAGAAAGGAGGGGTCGAGTATGAACACTCTATCTTTCTTCTAGATAGGAAAGGGGGATCTGATTGTAATGAACTAAATGCGTGAATATTTTCTAATTACAGCCCGTACAACTCCTTGAATGTTGACATCACCTTTTACGATAATGGGTTCCATGGTGCTATTTGCTGGCTGCAGGCGAATATATTGAGCTTCTCGGTAAAACCGCTTCAATGTTGCATAGGCATTATCGAGGAGTGCAACGACGATATCTCCATTTTTTGGTGATGGATTTCTTTCGATGACGACATAGTCGCCGTCAAAGATTCCATCTTCTATCATTGACCTCCCTCTTACTTTTAGTACATAGGAATTTGCCGCACTTACTACGAAGTCTGTTGGAATCGCTATTGCTTCATTTTCTTCCACGGCTTCTATGGGTTCTCCGGCCGTAATAATTCCGGAAAGAGGGAGCATAATACTCATAGGAGAGATATATTCAGATTCTACGAGTTCTATAGAGCGAGCGGTGCCATCATTACCTGTATTAATTACACCTTTTTCACAGAGGGCTTGCACGTGCTGATGTATGGTTGAGGGGGAGGAGAGGCCAAGTCCTTTTGCTATTTCACGATAGGATGGCGTGTATCCGTACTCTTGAATAAACCCTTCGATATATTCTAGAACTTCTCTTTGTTTTTTTGTTAGGGGAGGTAACATAGGTGTTCGCTTACTGTTCTAGTATAACCGAACAAAAACAGAACACAAGCTCGGAATTGTGGATAAACTCATTTTGAATTGAAATGATTGATAAACTGCTGAACGCATGATAATCTCGAAACAGAAATGCTATGTATAAAACAGTTGAAATGCCACTTGCCGGACATCCGGATAAAATCTGTGACCAAATTGTTGAAGCTTTGGTTGATGAATATTTACGTCGTGACGAAAAAAGCCGCGCCAATATTCAGGCACTTGGCTCACATGGAATGATGATGATTGGTGGTACCGTTGATTCTCGTGCAGATTTTAATGCAGCAGATTTTGTGCAGTCCATTTATGCATCTTGTGGATATAAAGATGAGATAGAGCCATTTGTAAATATTGAAAAACCAGGGGAAGATTTGGCGCGTATTTTAGTAAAAGGCGCGAGTCAAAGTACGGCATCGGTCTATGGATATGCAACAAAAGAAACGAGAGAATTTCTGCCAAAAAGTGTTGTGTATGCACATGATTTAGCAAAACGTATAGATGATTTACGGCGTTCTGATGAGTCATTTTCTTGGCTTGGTCCAGATGGATCTGTGCAAATTACAATGGATAAGGACAGGCCTGTTTCTGTAGCGATTGCCGCGCAGCATCATGCGGATATGGATCATGCGCAAATTCAGATGGGGTTACTTGATGCAGCAATTATCCCTGTTTTAGGGAATCATAGCGGCATAAAGCTCTTTGTAAATTCAGCGGGTATGTTTACTGATGGAGGATTTATGGCGTCCGTAGGGGCCTCTTCTGGAAAGGTGCAAGCAAGTACCTATGGAGGCTTGCTTCCCTCGGGGCTTTCAAGTTTCTTTGGAAAGGACCCGTATCAGCCATCAAAGTGCGGTACATATATGGCGCGTTTTATTGCAAAGTCACTTGTTTCTTCTGGGCAGGTTGGTAATGCACTTGTGAAGCTTGTCTATGTCATGGGGCAACCGGAGCCTATTTTGGTAGAAGCAATTTCAGGGTCAGGGGAACAGTTGCAAGAGAAGGTAAAGGAATATGATTTGCGTCCCGAGGCGATCGTTGAGCGATTTGGCCTAACAAAGCCTCTGTATCATTCTTTGAGTACGTACAATATGTTTGTTCGAGAAGATGCTCCATGGGAGCAGGTATAGAGAAAGGAGCTCTTACGTTATAATAGAGACATGAATCGTAAACATGTCTTTTTTGGTTTTATTGGAGTCTTCCTTATTATAGGATCTGTTTTTGTATTCCTGATTCCTGCACCTGAGTATTTCCAAATACAGAGTCAGGACCATGTGATGACGGTTACAGGGCGATACATCGGTGATCGGCCGGAAATTGTATCGCAAGTAGCGCAAGATCATCCTGTATTTTCCTCGCAGATATACACAGTCAGTCAGCGGGAGGGGCAGGTGCAATTTACAGATATTCAGGCAGATATTTTGCAGGGAGAGTCACGATATACGTATGATGAATTTTATCGTACCTGGAGATTGGATGATCAGTATGAGGGAATGAAATATGCGATTGGAACACCTCTTGATGTTTTACTTCCAAATTTTGCTTCCATGAAAAGTGATCTGCTGGAGCTGATGCCGCAACATGCTACAGGGTATCAAGTATTTACTACAGTACACTTCCCGGGCACGGAAGGAAGTTTTCTTATTGGGGATATAGAGCAGCAAGGCTGTTTGCACCCTGAAGATGAGTGGTATGATACACAAAGATCGATGCAGTCACAGTCTGTGCATATATTGGTGAATGATGTCCAAACATTGGTAGAGGTTCAATATAGAGCAATATGGAGCGAGAAGGACATGGGTGTGAATTGTTCTGAATAGGCCAGAAAGACCTATGGTATAATATGATCATATTACAATTATTTGAGGGGGAGTATTATGGCAAAAGCAAACACATGCAAGGACTGTAAATTTACAGCAAAAAACAAGGCTGGTTTTTCAGCGCATATGCGCATTAAGCATAAAGATGCACCAAAAAAGATGGTGGCAAAAACCGTAAAAAAGGCGGTAAAAAAGAAAAAGAGTCTTGCGAAAAATCTGATGAACAGTACTCCAAAAGTTCCTAAGCCAAAAATGCCAGCGATTTGTACGAATTGTAATTTGCTTCCTGCGGGAAGTATTGAATTGACGGGGCTGTTACTTGTACTTGTTTTCTCTTTAACGGCTGTTTTGTTTACGTCAATCTTCGCTCTTGAAAGGCAGCAAACAAGAATAGAAATGCTTGAAACAGAGCTTTCTGTGTATATAAGTGAATAATTATTTCCCAAAAGAGCCTTGTTTATGGCAAAATGCCGGCAGGCTCTTTTTTGTATACTTTTACTATTATTATGAAGAAATTATTTTTATTCGCCGGAGGATTGTTACTTGTTGGAGGTGGTTGTCTTGGAATTGGTGGAGAGGCTCTGGACACTGAGGGTGGTTCTGAAGTAGACTCTGCGAGTGATTCATTAATCGAAGAAACTATGGAAACATACACATTCCCAGGTCTTTTACCTGCAGACCGCATTGAAAATAAGCAGGTGCGTATTACGACGGAAAAAGGAGATATTGTCTTTACGCTGCATGCAGACACAGCGCCACTTACCGTGTCGAATTATGTGTACTTGGCAGAGGAGGGGTACTATGACGGATTAACATTCCACCGTCGCGAAGAAGGATTCGTGATTCAAGGGGGAGATCCGAATGGAAATGGAACAGGGGGTCCAGGATACCGATTCGCTGACGAATTAGAAGATGATCGAACCTACACACATGGAACGGTTGCAATGGCGAATGCGGGGCCAAATACCAATGGAAGTCAATTCTTTGTGATGCTGGCGGATGTACCACTTCCTCACTTATACTCAATTTTTGGAGAAGTGACCGAGGGACTCGAAATTGTTGACCAAATTCAAATTGGAGATGTGATGACAAAAGTCACCATTGAAGATGTTCCAGGGACAGAGGTTGAATCTGCAGATGATGAATCGGCAGATGCGGTAGCGCCTGATGATATAACAGAAACAACGATTGAATAGAGAAAGCAAGAAAACGCCTTCGGGCGTTTTTTGATGTATACTTGAGGTATGAATGTCCCGAAAGTCACAGAAAAAAGTTTCTATAAATATTTGAAATGTCCATCGTGGCTTATTCACGAGGTTGAGGATCAGCAAGTACATGCTCCTCTTTTAGATTTGTTGCAGGATGAAGGACTGCTTCCTGACCAAGAATTAGCTCTTTTAAAGGGGAAGAAACCCATAAGGGTTGAAATGGACGATGCAGATGAGGCGGCGCAAAAGACACTCGAATTAATGAAAGAAGGGGTGCAGACAATCCACAGAGGTGTATTGATGCATGGACGATATATTGCTCGGCCCGATGTTTTAGAGCGTGTAGAGGGTCATTCAGACTTAGGCGACTATTATTATGTCGCCTGCGACATGAAGCGATCATCCCAATTAAAAAATGAATATAAATTTCAGGGTGTTTTTTATGCAGAGGTATTGAAAAAAGTCCAAGGAACAAGGCCGACACAGGGATATGTTCTGCATAGGAATGGGCTTGTTGATGGATATTTAATTCAGGATTTTGAAGCAGAGTACCATTTAACTCTAGAAGAAATTGAGAAGATTTTAGACGAAAAGAAACATGGGGTATTTTTAACGTCTGCTTGCAAGCAATCCCCTTGGTTTAGCGAATGTGTTGCGCGAACGGAAGCATGCCGAGACCTTTCTTTATTGAATCGTATTTGGCGAAGCGAGGTTCGTGCTTTGCAAGAAGGAGGGATTCAGACCATTGATCAGCTTGCAGATGCAAAAATAGAAGTTTTGAAAAAAGTACGAGACATGACGATGGATCGATTGTATTTTCTGCAGCAACAGGCTATTTCTCTTGTTGATGATCGTATTATTCATATTGGACAAGTGGATTTACCGGAAGATACTCCCGTGACGCTTGTTATAGATATAGAAAGCGATCCCTTGCATGATTTGCATTACATGTTCGGTATTTTGATTGTGGATGCGCATAGTCAGGATTATATTGTCCATACGGCCGAATCTCCCAAAAATGAAGAAAAAAATTGGCAGGAGTTTTTACGGACAATGCAGCAATATCCGAATGCAAATATCTATCATTATGGCTGGTATGAAGTGGATGTATTTCGAAAAATGACCGAAAAGTATGGGGCTCCTCCCGAGGTGATTCAGATGTTTGAAAATCAAATGATTGATTTATTGACACATATGCGCAATCACATTATTTTTCCAAGTCCATTCTATTCGTTGAAAGATATAGCAAAATACCTTGGTTTTGCGTGGAGGATAAAGGATGCTTCCGGTATCGATTCGATTGTATGGTATGAACAATGGCTAAAAACGGGGGACAGAGCTTTTTTGAAAGATATTCAGGACTATAATGAGGACGATGTACGCGCGACATGGCATGTAAGGGAGTGGATAAGGGGGCAGCAGTCATGATTTTTCTATGAGGTTTTTGAAATCCAAAGGCGTATTATTTGGCTTTATCATTTTCACCGCAATACTTATGGCGATATTTCAGTTTATAGAAGAAGTACGATTACAGGATCAGGGATTATTATTAGATGAAATACATTGCTCGAATACTGGCGGGATATGGAATGATTGTGGTTCACCCTGCAGGGGCGATGATTCTGGATTTTGCATTGAGGTATGTGAAGAACAGTGTGGCTGTATTACCGATACTCAATGTCCCTCTGGTTTTTCTTGTAATGCAATCGTGGAAGGAGTTGGTATTTGTATGTATTTGACAAAATAAATTTGAAACGATATACAGGTAAGTAGTTGAAGGTTTTGGTGCAGAACCGCTGAGCGATCGTGAGGGACGCTTAAATAGCTGGTTCAATGATATTGACGACATGTGTAACGTTTCTTGGCGGGAACGACATGCGTGGCACGAATCATGCACTGAATGCAGGGATGCGGAGAGGGGCATCGTTTGCGTCAATTGCCTTGCATCTCCGTTCTTTTCTTGAAACGTTTCATTACTCGGGACGTTTCTTTTTTTCGTTTGTCTATAGAGCTATTAGCTCTTTAGCTTTTTGTTCCTTGTCATTCCAGGCTTGCTTGCCTGCCGGAAGGTAGGATCTGGAATTTCCTGTTCGCTGAGCGGACCGTGTTTGAAAACCCGTATCCAAGCCCGAGGTCGGACCTTGATGTGGATAAGTAGGTCGGACCTTGGTAATCATGCTGAAGCCGAGGTTGAACCTCGAGATTCATCCTTGTACAGCTAGAAAGCATTGTAAGTACTGTATTTATTGATGATTTGTGCAAATGGCGTATCTGAGGTTCAACCTCCCGCAACCTCGAGGTTCAACCTCCTGTAAAATAATGTGGATAAGTAGGTCGGACCTTGAGGTCGGACCTCGTCGTGGAGAGTGGAATTTCTATTATAAAAAAGAGCCCCTGACATACTTGCGTATATCAGGGGCTTTCGATCACCTCAGCCGTGTGCTGGGGTGATCAGTTGGCGGTGCACAACAGGAAGGACTGGATGTCGTCCTTCCAGGTGGGATCACATTGGCCGTCTTCGATGCCGAGATCGGTTGCGTCTTGTCCGCGTTCGACGGTGCAAACGATTTCGATCTCGCTGGACGAGACGGCGAAGTATGTTTGACTTGCGTCACTGTCCCAACGCGAGGGCGTGAGATGGTCCACGCCATCAGGCATTGTTCCATGCCCGTAGCCACTGAAGACCAGCAGGTCTCCGGGTTCGATCGGGAAGTCTGTGATGACCCATTCCTGCGTTCCAGGAATGTCCCCATCGATGATGCCGAGTCCGTCAATGAACCAATAACCGTCTCCGGTCGTGACATTGAACGAGAAGACCTCGGCGTTCTCGACGGTCACGTCGAATGTGAACTTGAGGTCCGCATCTAC
Source organism: uncultured Gammaproteobacteria bacterium (assembly GCA_964462325.1). GTDB lineage: Bacteria > Patescibacteriota > Patescibacteriia > UBA9934 > UBA9934 > CAYFMS01. The sequence continues at coordinate 20,482 of CAYWYQ010000010.1, forward strand.
GTAGCAGTCGGTCACTGCGTACGCATTGCCGTCGTCGCAGTCGAACAGGTTACCGACTTCGTACATGACTTCGTCTGCCATGCACGCGTCACGGTAGACGCCGATGTCATTGATGTCGGCGTATCCGTCGCCGTCGGCGTCGATGTAGCACAGGACGTTGCAATCTTCGAAGATGCTGTCGTCTTCGTCGTCGCAGTCGTCGTTGTTCAAGCTTCCTTCGATCAGGAGGCAGGTCTCCTCCGAGATCTCGAAACCGTCATCGTTCTCGTCACCGTACCCGTCGCCGTCGTCGTCTTCGTAGCACAGGACGTCCGATACGACGTCGCAGTTTTCGAAGACGCTGTCATCTTCGTCGTCGCAATCGTCGCTCGTCAGACTGTATGTCCCGGCGGTCACCAGGGCGTCGCAGTCGTCGACCGGCATGTCGACGCCAGCGGCGTTTTCGTCACCGTACCCATCGCCGTCGCCGTCGATGTAGCACAGGACATCACCGGAACCCGTGTCGATGCCCGTATCCGTGTCGGTATCGGTGTCCGTGTCGGTATCGGTGTCCGTGTCGGTATCCGTGTCCGTATCAGTGTCCGTATCCGTGTCGGTGTCCGTGTCCGTGTCCGTGTCCGTGTCCGCGAAACCGGTGTCACCGGTATCGCCCGGATCCCCGGGATTGCCCGGACCACCTCCTCCGAAGAAGAAGGTCCAGAGAAGGAACATAAATTTCATGAACGACATTGTCGCCTCCATCGCCAGCAGAAAACTCCACTGGCACGTTGTAACTTCCAGATTATCCGGAAGTCCACGAAATGACTCGTGGCCGCAAAATATAGCAAAAAATGGGGTATTTTGTCAAGGAAAAATAGGTCAATATGCTATACTTTTTTCGTAGATTCTCTCAAAAAATATGAATAAAATGAACAATAATGGCCAATATAAGCCAAAAACCAATAAAATGCTACTGTTGGCACTTTGTTTTATCTCACTATTAATTATTGCGGTACTCGTATTGTTTTCGCTGTATTTAGCGAATTATTTCTCAAATGACACTAAAGCAACTCTATATGAACCCGAAGTGGTATTAGAGGAAGAAAAAGTGCTTGAAATGATAGAAGAGGAGGTACAAGATCCTATTGTACCGGAAATAGAAACGCAAAATAGCATATACACAGAAAATACGTCTAGAAATATAGACTTTTCTATTGAATCAACCTATTTGAATGAATACAGGAATACAACAACGGTTTCGGGATGCGAATTAGTTGGCTCGCATGCTGGATTATCGGCGGCTGATATAACAGAGGCACATATTTCACAGATTTTTCCAGATTTAGCACCGGCGGAATTAACGCAGATGACATCAGATCTCTATCGTACACTTGAAAATCTAGATCTGAATCTTCATAAACACTGCCAAGGGGATGATTGGCAATTATTAACGATAGGTAAAACGACAAGTGATCAACTCATTCTATTACAAGTAGAGTCTTCACCGGTAAATAATGGGCTTCTGGTTTTGAATCAATATCCTCCAATTGAGGGAGTGATTGATTTCACCTATGACGTCATTGACTTCGGTGATTTTGTTGGGGTTTGGCACGGGTACGGAGATGCAGGGATGGTGACTTGGGAAGTACATGCGATTGATTTTGAAACAAATACTCTCGAACAATATGAATCGTGTCGTGTACAGGCGTTTATGGATCCTGGTCAATTAACATGTGAGAGAGAATATATTGCTCCATAATGTCTATTAATCCTTCGCAAAAAGAGATACGATCTACACTT
>CAYWYQ010000011.1:0-20173 GCA_964462325.1 uncultured Gammaproteobacteria bacterium
GAGCAATAGACTGGATGTAATTTGTTTGAATCATCGAGCACTGAGCGGAAGTGTATTAAAACGTACAGTGTAGCGAAGTGCACAGATGTGAGAACAAAGTACGCCAGTATATAACGGATGAATTTCAAGCGGAAGTCTTAATCAATTACCTTGCCTCCGAACGCTGTTGCTAATTCGTTTAATTTCTTTTCATCTTCCGGCTGCTGAAATACTGGCTCAACATGAATATTTGATTGCATAACTTCGTTAATTGACGATGCCAGAATACCCAAATTTTTTGCTGTATTTATTGTTTCAAAATGAAACTTATGATCAAACATAACCTTCACGATCTTGTCTGTCGCAGAAAATGGTTTAGCCGTTTTTAATACAAGCGGCAGTGAAATACTCTTTTTCGAAACAACCTCACAACACCGTTGCCATTTCGAGATCAAATCATCTAAACGAATGATCTTACCTGTTTCTACTACTGCCTGATCTTCATTTTTTTGTATTGCATCTCCTTCTTTGGATTGATCTGATACAGTATCTAATTCGGTGTTTTGCTTAGGCTTCTGAACTTCTACATTCGCTTCCTTGTTCATCGATTCGGTTGAAGTTACGATAGGTTCTTGAGGGACTTCCTCATAATGTACTGTTTCTCTTTCGCCGGCACAAACCTTCAAAAAAGCCAATTCAAGGGTTAATTGAGGGATAGCATCATGTTTTGGTCTTCCTTTTGCCTCTATAAGCGCATCAATCAGCGCTGTCAATTTCGTCGTCGTGGTTGTTGCTGCGATAGAATCAAGGGCCTTTTGTGTGTCATCATCAAGCAATGTATCCTTTGGGCCTCCAAGGGAAATAAAAAGTAGGTCACGCACTAAATCGATAAGGGTATTGTGTAAATGCTTAATAGAGGCTCCCTGTTCAATATACTTTTGTAATAATTCCAGTACTGTATTTGTTTGGCATCTTGTTCCAGCAGCAATAATATCAAGGGCAATTCTGATATCCATCATGGGCAAAATAAGCTCTGCATGATCCTTCGTAATATGTTTCTCACCCAATGCCAACAATTGACCAAGTAGGCTCTCAGCATCGCGCAGGCACCCTTCTGATGTACGTATAATCGCCTTTAGCACTCCTTCATCTGCCTGTATATTTTCCTTAGATAAGATAGCTTGTAATCGTTCCATGATTTCTGCAGCTGGCAAGCGCTTGAAATCAAAACGCATGCAACGGGAAATAATCGTATCTGGTATTTTGTGTAATTCTGTTGTTGCAAGAATGAAAATCGCATGCTCGGGAGGTTCTTCTATTGTTTTCAAAAGCGCATTAAAAGCGGAGGTTGAGAGCATGTGAACCTCGTCAATAATATAGACCTTGTACGTACCCGTCGTAGGCGAGAATCGAACCGCCTCAATAATATTTTCGCGAACATTATCCACCCCCGTATTGGATGCCGCATCAATTTCAATGATATCAATTGCACGCCCTTCATTCGCCTCCTCACAATTTTTACAATGATTACAGGGTTCGGACTCCCCCTCTTTTCTTTCCGAGCAATTTAGTGCTTTCCCTATTAATCGAGCTATCGTTGTTTTCCCAATACCTCGAGGTCCTGAAAATAAATAGGCATGCCCAATATTTCCTTCTCTCAACTGATTCTGTACGGTACGCGAAACATGTTCCTGACCGCTAACATCGTTAAAGGTTCGCGGTCGATATTTTCTATAAATTGCCTGTGCCATAGTGCCGACAGTTTACCATACCAATCACTTTCCCTATTAATAGCCCTATCGTCCCATCGGAGGAGTCTGCGTTGTTGTCGGCCTCGGTTGACCAATTCCAGCCCTCAAAGCTATCTCCTTTTCTACCGTTTCTTTCGGTCGACCATATGTCAACCGAGAAATTTGTCGTAATTTATCCATTAATTCACGGTTCGGGTCTTCAGGCGGAACCGTCTTTAATGAAAATGGTGTTTTTTGCGTATTGTTAATAATCAGCTTCGCGTTCCATGTAAATTTATCTGTATTCATCAAATCATACCCCGTGAATGTCGGTTCAAATACCTTTCCAAGTACTTCGACATCTTCAGGACCTACACGAGAAACAAGCATTGTTCCAACGTTACCAAGTACTGCATCACGAATCTCTGTTTTTCCATCTTTAACCAATTGCCCCATATACTGATGTGCGAGAACCAAATTTAATCGGTATTTCCGTGCCTCGGACAGAATCGTTGCAATAGAAGGCGTAATAAAGTTCTGGAACTCATCAATATACAGGTAAAAGTCCTTGCGTTCTTCCTCAGGAATATCGGTGCGCGTAAACGCAGCCATTTGAAGTTTTGCCACTAAAATAAGTCCGAGTAGATTTGCATTCACCTCACCTGTTGCACCCTTGGATAAATTCACCAATAAAATCTTCCCTTCGTCCATGATTTCTCTAAAATCAAACGCAGATTTTGATTGACCGATGATATTCCTCATCATTTCATTCTCCACAAAACGCCCAACCTTTGAAACCAAATACCCCATCGTTTCTGATTTATGATAATCGCTTGTCTTCGCCATTTCATCTTCCCAGAAACTACGAACAACAGGGTCTTTTACTTTTGCAATCCACTTTTTCTGGAATGCATCATCTGAAATCATACGTGGGATTTCTGCGAGGGTTCCCGGATGCTCTGAATCCGCCATCAATGTAAGCATAAAATTACGCATACTATGCTCGAATATTGGACCAATCATATCGGGCGTGAAAAGCATGTAGAAAATAGAGATCATTTCCTGCACCGCGAAATCACGCATATTTTCATTTGGCGCTTCTAGCATATTCAGTCCCATCGGTCTATCCATATCCGATGGATTGAAGTAAATCACATCATCGAGTCTTTCACGTGGAATCGATCCCATGATTGCATCCACCAAATCTCCATGCGGATCAATAACAGCCACTCCCTTTCCTGCTTTAATATCCTGCAATGCCATATAGCGCAAGAAATAGGATTTACCAGATCCTGTCTTACCAATCGTATAGACATGACGGCGCCTATCTTCATCCGGCATAAATACGTCTGCCTTTTTTCCACGATACTGATTAAACCCTAAATGAAGACCAGATGTAGGCATGCCCGCAGGAATAGGTGCCGTGCGAGCCTGTAGCCAACGAATATTCGGTGTTTCTGTTGTTGGAAGAGGTAAATGCCATAGAGAAGCCATCTCTTCTGTATTAAGCACCATTTTGTTTGACTCATCGAATTGCCGATGAATAAAGTCCCTCAATAAGCTTTTTTTACTTTTTGGTACCGAAATAGAAAAAGCATTCCCAAATTCATACACATTATATTGATTGAATGCTTGTAATACTTGATTCAGATTTGCTTCAGCCGATACAGCCGATTTACTCGAAGCAACAATACGGATATTTACATCCATTCCAGCCTTGCTGAGTTTTTCCCCAATGCCGTCGATCATTTGTTCTTCCGACTTCGTAATCCGCCTTTCAGCTAATCTATTCTTGTCTTCATCGCGTTTTTCTTTTGATTTTAAAGCATCTGACCAGGATTGCCCTCCTTGACGAATTGCCTCATCGTAACTCATGCCCTTCTGCATGAATTTAGCGATCTCACGCCCGCGCGAGCGCCAGCCTTTCTTCGCGCTACGAACCATAAACTGAATCGCCAACCCCTCACCTTCCGGGACTTTTGAAAGGGCATTTGTTAGACCATTTAATGGATCACCCTCGATTGACTTGAACGTTTTTATCGGAACGGTTGTATGCCTCCGAAGTCGCAAATATCCACCGACAATAGTTCCAGATGGAGTAAACAGATTGTAATCCTTTACATGTTCGACATGAGCATCCGGATACTGTGCATGAAGCTGCTGCTGAATAAACTCCTCTAAATAACGCGGCACCGTAACATAGAAGGAAATCAAACTATCACTCGCCACCATTTCAAGCGCTAATGCATCTGATCGACCATAAAACCATGTCTTCAAACCACGCTGCGCTTTCAAACCACCTATTGCCGCATAAAATGTCTCCGCAATCGCAATTTTTTCCTGAATTTTTTGTTGAGACTGTTCCTGCGTATCATCCTTACTCTTATATTTTGGAACCGTAACTAAGTATGTTCGTAAAAAATCAGACCCTTGCTTCATGCGGATGCCTCTCTGAAAAAAAGCGCGTGCAATAAACAAAGCTCCGAGAGAAAAAATAATGAAAAGAAAGACAATAATTAATGCAAAGAAAAATTGGCCACTTGTCGTCGCAAAGAGTCCATTTGAATTTGTAAGCGTCACTTGAAATAATCCAATCATACGTAATCCTAGGCGCGTTCTCTTTCAAACTCCATGATGGCGTCTAATTTAATTTTTGTTTCCTGATCGACAAAGTGGTTATCGACATTTGGAATCATGAATATCCAATCCCGAATTCCTTGCTGTATTTTTCTATAGCTCTTTTTAGTAATTGGGAGCATTCCTAATATATCTATTGCAAGTTTCTCCCCCTGTATTTTGAAGGAAGCCTGACGCTGTTCATCCATTGTTCTATACGCTTCTGCTAATCCATCTGCAAGTGATTCTTCGATTGCTTTTATTTCGGCATTGTCCTGCCGTATATCCTTTACCTCAGGAACTTCTTCCTGTTTGTACTCCGTAATAACCTCTTGCTCTCTATTCAAGGTCTCTGCTTGTGGTTGTTGTGATTCAGGTAACTTAACTTCCGGTTGGGATTCAACCGGTTCCATTTCTAGAGGCTTTTTGGATTCCAGTCGTTCTGGATTCATACAAGCAGTATACCACGAGGGATAAGGCGCTAGAAATATTAATCCTGCACTTTGAACCCTGCAGCAACAATTTCATCTCTTAACCTATCCGCCGTTTCCCAATCCTTATTATTTCTTGCTTTTGAACGCTCATCTATTAACGCTTGTATTTCTGATGGAATTTCAAGAGGCTGCGCGATACATGCTTCTAAACCAAGGCCTAATACTTCATCCATTTTCAATAATGTTGCCGATTTGGTACTCGATGGAATGTCCGACTGTATCATTTCATGCATAACCGCGAGTGCAGATGGCATATCAATATCATTGTTTACTGCTTCTAAAAATGCATGAATCCATTTTTCACTTACCTCTGTTGGTGCATCCCAACCTCGTACCTTTTCTCTAAGATTATCCAGTGCATTCTGCGCTGCTTGAATAGATTCCCATGTAAAATTAATAGGGCTCCGATAATGCGCTTGGAACGTAAAATACCGATAGGCTAACGGAGTTATGTTCCTATCTACCAGATCACTAATTATATAAGCGTTTCCGAGTGACTTCGACATTTTTCCGCCATCGATTTTTACAAACCCCCCATGTAGCCAGTAATTTGCCGGTTCATGTCCATATGCTCCTTCTGTTTGAGCAATTTCATTTGTATGGTGGACCGGCGCCAAATCCTCGCCACCAATATGAATATCAAAAGGAGTATCCAAATATTTTTCACTCATTGCTGAACATTCAATATGCCAGCCCGGAAAACCAATCCCCCAAGGCGAATCCCATTCCATATGACGTCCTTCTCCCTCCTTTGAGAATTTCCATAAAGCAAAATCTGACGCATGCTTCTTTTCCGGATTCACAGCAACTCTTGCCCCCTCCCTCTTTTCTTCAGACTTTTGACCAGTTAATTTTCCATAATCAGATAGTTTAGAGGTATCAAAATAAATTCCGTCAGAGATTCGATATGTGAATCCTTTCTCTTCTAGTATTTGAATCATTTTTATCTGTTCAGGAATATGTTCTGTTGCTTTCGGGAGCGCAACAGGCTGCTTCATATTTAAGAGCTTTATTTCTTTCAAGAATAAATCCGTGTAAACTTCCGAGATTTCCCAAGCATTTTTCCCTTCTTTTTCCGCTGCCTGTTCCAATTTATCTATTCCATCATTACCGTCACCGACCAAATGTCCCACATCTGTAATATTCATGACTTGCCGAACTTCATAGCCGTTTAATTCAAATACGCGCCTTACCAAGTCCGAAAGAATAAATGTTCTATAATTTCCAATTGTTGGTGCACTGTATACAGTAGGTCCACATGCATATAGCCCAACTTTACCTGTATGAATAGGAGTAAATTCCTCTATTTCTTTTGTTGCTGTGTTTTTGAGTCGTATCGTCATATTGCTGAAAGTGTATCAAAGGCAGGGAAAACTCGCCAGAAAAAAGAAGGCCCTGACATGCAGGGCCCATTCGTTTAGGTTCGTTTCAGTAGAGTTCGATCTAGACTCGCGTCATATGTCGAACAGCGACCTCATGCTCTTCACCTGACTCATCCAATGCCTTTCGAATACGCGCGATGCGCACACATCCATGCATCCCCCTATCCGGATACATGTCTCGAATGTCGAGAACTTCGTAATTTGACACCAAATCGAAACCGTCAAAAAAGGTATCGCGAGCACCTTGCTCAGGATCAACCTTCACGATACTTCCAATCGTAATTCTAGTCATCTCAACCCTCCAAGTGAGTAATAAACTTAGCAAATTTCTATGAAAAAGTCAATAAATTACTTCCCCTTTATAAGAAGTAATGCAGCGATTGGATAGACAAACCACAAGCTAGACCAAGGTTCGGAAAGAAAAAGTGTTTGAGTCAACTCAGATGTTTCTGAAAGAATTTCCGGTGGCACTATGCGCGCTACAAAAGCAACCGTTAACCCCGCAAAGATGATTGTATAGGCCGCTAAATGCCAGTCTTGAGGTGGATGATATGGCTCGAAATATTCATTTCTTGCCATTAATAAACCAATTATTGCCAGTATCGCTAAAAAGATTCCTGCTCGCACCACATAATCAGGCTGACCTATGCTAGGGCTAAAGTTTGCTACCCATGGAATAAGCGTTACGGATACATAGGCTACATATGCTGCTATCAAACAAATAATCGGATGATCTTTTCCTACGGTATAGAAATAAAAAGCGCTTCCAAGTAATAGTACTAATACAAATAACACATCAAATTGCGTAATAAAATCTACGAATTCCGTACTTTGTAATACGTCTAATCCATTCTGAGCCTGCTCAGCGATCGTCATCGTTTCTTCGATGGTATTTTCCGTAGATTCTATCGTATTTTGTATTATTTCTTCCTCCATATACCAACAGTATATCATTTGCTCTAGACATATGGTCAAATTACGGTAAAGTTAATCACAAGGAGGCATGCATGAATATCAATATTCGTGTCGGCAAGAAAAGCAAACTCATTCGTACCCCGGCATTCGATGAAAATCTTGCGCTGGCGGTGCAAGCACTCGGACTCATTGACAAGCCTGGATTCGTAAAAGGTGTCATTCTGAGGGATGGGCATCTGGTACCGATTCGTGTGAATCTGCGCACACATCGTACGCAGGATGGCAACATTTCTATTCTGATTTCGAATGTCGAAGCATTGCAACGCCTTTCGGATAATCAGAAAAGGGTGATCGACTATGAGGGGTTCGTTCATCTACCCAGGAAGTCCCATGCGTAATTTCGTACAAAAAACCGCCACACGGGCGGTTGTTTTTATTTGCGTAAATCTAGATTTTTTAGCATCTTTTTCTGTTCTTTGTTCAGCTTCTTTGGTGTGACAACCTGCACAATAACAATCATATCACCACGTCCGCGCCTATTTGGGACACCTTTGCCTTTCAGGCGCAATTTATCACCAGATTGCGTTCCTGCAGGAATTTTGAGTTTAATTTTCCCGTCTAGCGTTTCTACCTGAACCTCGTCACCAAGTGCTGCCTGCGTAAACCCAATTTCTTTCTTTGTAAACAAACGATCACCTTCTCTTTCAAAACGCGCATCATGCTTTACATGTAGCAGAATATAGAGATCCCCAGGTTGCCCTCCAGAAAGGGCCTCACCCTGACCTCGCACACGAATCCGCATGCCATTTTCTACACCGGCTGGCACATCGACACGTATCGTTTTGCGTCCATATTCAATTCCTATTCCGTCGCATCCAGAACACTTCTGTTCCGGTTTTTCACCACTTCCATGACATTCAACACATGCGGTTCGCTGCTGAATCGTTCCGAGCATTGTCTGGCGTGCCGTAATCGTCATACCGCTTCCATCACATGTTTTACATGTATGCATAACGGTTCCGGGTTCTCCACCATTTCCGGCACATCGTTCGCAGGTATTGTTTTTTGTGACAGATACCTCTTTTTCAACGCCGAATATTGCATCCTTAAATTCAAGGGTGATGTCCATCTGAATATCTTGCCCTTTCTGTACGCGCTGCCCACGACCGCCAAATCCACCACCGCCAAAAAAGTCTCCAAAAATATCTCCGAGATCCTCGAAATTCATTCCTTGAAAACCGCCTGCACCGCCAAATCCACCCGCACCAGCCCCATCAAAGGTCTGGCCAAATTGGTCATACTGCTGACGTTTTTGATCATCTGAAAGGACTTGATACGCTTCATTCGCTTCTTTGAATTTCGCTTCATCTCCTCCTTCCTTATCTGGGTGATATTTATGAGCCTTCTTTCGAAACGCCTTTTTAATCTCATCTTTCGACGCGCCCTTTTCAATATCTAATGTTTTATAATAATCCTTCGCCATAGTTTACTTCTTCTCGATCTTTGCTTCTACGTCAATAATTTTTTCCTTTGCTTTTTTTGATACTTTTCGCCAAATCGCTTCACGAATTGGCTTGAATGAAAGAATCCATAGTAATCCAGATGCGATTACGAGGATGATGTGTAGAATTGGGTGTCGAAATTTTTTTGACATATTTTATTATTAGACAAGCTTAATTTTATATACTACATAGCCCCACCAACACATGGGGCCGCAGCCCCATGATGTCGACAGACCTTACTCAGCTTTATCTTCCTCCTTCTCCTCTCCTTCCTTTACCTCTTCGAATTCTGCATCTTTTGCATCATCCGCAGGCTTTTCTTCCCCTTCAGCTGCTTTCGCTGCTTCTTGCTCCTGTTGATACATTGCTGCTCCAATTTTCTGAGCAACCGTAGATAGTTCTTCTGACGCTTTCTTAATCGCTTCAATATCCTCCCCATCTTTTACTGCTTCAACCGCAGCAACCTTTTCTTCGATATCCTTCTTATCTTCTTCAGAGATCTTTTCCTTATGCTCTTCAAGCATTTTCTTCGTCGTGTATACCATTGTATCCGCTGTATTTCGCACTTCAATTGATTCACGCTTTTTCTTATCATCTTCCGCATGCGCTTCCGCATCCTGCTTCATTTTCTCGATTTCTTCATCTGAAAGTCCAGAACTAGCCGTAATTGTGATATTTTGTTCTTTTCCAGTTCCTTTATCGGTTGCTTTCACATTCAAGATACCATTCGCATCAATGTCGAAACTTACTTCGATTTGAGGAACGCCGCGCGGTGCCGGTGGCAGTCCTGTCAGACTAAATGTCCCAAGAACTTTATTGTCCGCCGCCATTTCACGCTCACCTTGAAGTACCTTAATGTCTACAGATGGCTGATTATCAGCCGCCGTAGAAAAGATCTGTGTTTTTGATGTTGGAATCGTTGTATTTCGTTCAATCAGCTTTGTAGAAATTCCACCAAGCGTTTCAATTCCAAGTGACAAAGGTGTCACATCAAGAAGAAGGACATCTTTTACATCACCCTGCAATACTCCAGCTTGCACAGCCGCTCCCATCGCAACAACTTCGTCCGGATTTACAGAAGCATTCGGCTTCTTTCCGAAAAATTCCTCTACTTTCTTTTGTACAAGTGGCATTCGAGTCATCCCACCAACCATCACAATTTCTTCAATATCTGCATTCTTCAGTTTTGCATCTGCAAGTGCCTTCTTCACTGGTTCAAGTGTTTTTTCTACAAGTGGAGTCACTAATTCCTCGAGCTTTGCCCGTGTAAGTGTCATTACCAAGTGTTTTGGACCCTCTGCTCCTTGTGAAATAAATGGTTGATTGATTTCTGTCTGAGCGGCCGTAGAAAGTTCGATCTTTGCTCGTTCCGCTGCATCACGCACACGTTGAAGCGCAAGTGCATCTTTTGAAAGATCTACACCTTCCTGCTTATTAAATTCTTCAATAATCCAATCGATAATTGCTTTATCAAAGTCATCACCACCAAGATGTGTGTCGCCATTTGTCGAAATCACCTCTACCGTTCCTTCTGAAACATCAAGAACAGAAACGTCGAATGTTCCACCACCAAGGTCATACACAAAGATTTGCTGACCAACATTTTTGTCGAATCCATACGCAAGCGCTGCTGCCGTAGGCTCATTAATAATACGTTCCACCTTCAGTCCTGCGATTTCACCTGCATCTTTTGTTGCTTGACGCTGCGCATCATCAAAGTATGCTGGAACGGTAATAACAGCTGATTCAATTTTTTCACCTAGCTTTGCTTCCGCGTCTGCTTTCAGCTTCTGTAATACCTGCGCACCAATTTCTTGAGGTGTAAATTCCTTATCTCCCATTTTCACTGCAACACCCTCACCGCGTTTCACGATTTCATACGGCATTGACTTCAAGTCTTTTTGTACCTCTTCATCTTCCCATCTTCGCCCAATCAGTCGTTTGATAGAAAAAAGGGTATTCTTTGCATTTGTTACCGCTTGACGCTTCGCAGGTAGTCCTGCAAGACGTTCATTGTTTTTATCTGTTGCAACAATAGAAGGCGTTGTTCGCGCTCCTTCTGCATTTTCTAAAATTTTTGGTTGACCACCCTCGATGATTGCCATCGCAGAGTTTGTCGTTCCTAAATCAATTCCTAGTATTTTTGACATATTTTTTAGCTATTAGTTGTTAGCAATTAGCTTTTAGTTTTCGTTTTTAATTAACTCGCATGTCATCTCGAGCGAGCAAAGTGAGTCGAGAGATCCTTGAAAGGTTCGTACCTCATGCGAGAGGTCGGACCTTAAGGCGATTACTCCACTCGCTATCGCTCGGTCAAAATGACAATGTGTATGTATTACATACTCCCTACCACCTACACCCTACACCCTATTCAACCTCATTAATAATCACCTTAGCTGGCCTCAATATATGATCTCCAATTTTCCAGCCTGGCATCATCACTTCCAGAATCTCGCCCTCATCTTTCCCTTCCTCCATCCGCGTTCCAGCTGCTTCATGCATATGCGTATCGAATGTTCCATCGGTTGGGATCGGTTCAATACCTAGTCCATTCATCACTTCAAGAAATTGCTTATCGATGTACTGAATTCCCTGCAGCCATGCTTCCGTCATTTTCTGCTGCTCTTCAGGTAATCCCGTTAAATCTGGTTTATATTTAAGCGCTTGAGCAAAATTATCGATCACGGGCAATAAATCCTGAGCGAATGATTTCTTGATGGATGTTCTTGCATTCATCGCTGCATTTATTTGCTCCTTTTGCAGGTTTTCATAATCAGCAAGGGCGCGTTTCCATCCAGATTCAAATTCTGCTGCTTTCTCTTTCCAGTCAATCTTTTTCTTTTTGATTTTCTTTGTTTTTTCTTCTTTCATATGTTCTTTGTCATCTCGAGCGAATGAAGTGAGTCGAGAGATCTACTTAGTCGTTTTTTCCACTCGCTATCGCTCGATTGAAATGACGTTTATCATATTATCTCTCAAGTAAACGTTTCGCTTCACCAAGTAATCGCATATTTTTCTGATAATTCATACGCATTGGCCCAACAAGTCCCAGAACGGCGGTCATACCATTTGGTAATTCATATTTAGCAACCATCGTTGAAACATTTGAACCAAGCGGATTTTCGCTTCCAATCCATATATTGACATCACTGTCTACCTTATCGAACATTCCGGTCATGACGGTATTAAATTTATCGACAACCTTTGCGAGTTCACGCACTTTTTCGATATCAGCAAAATCCGGTTTACCAAATAAGTTCGAGACACCTGCCATATGCACCCATTTCGTCCCCGGAGCCTCTGTATGGCTTATGAATGCTGTTTCGCCACTCAATTGCACAAGTGCATTCGCAACATCAACGGCTCGCTGTTTACTCATTTCAGAAAGTTGAGATGCTTCGACAAGTTCAGGATGGTTTCGCTGTACGCGTTTTGGCTTGTGAATAATTTCTAAATACTTTCTATAACCATTTTCTGTTGGAACACGTCCTGCAGATGTATGCGGCTGACGCAGATATCCTAATGATTCTAAGTGAGCCATGTCATTACGTATCGTTGCAGGCGATACACCCAAATCGTACATTTGCGTAATATATTTGGATGAAATCGGTTGTGCCATTTCGATATACGCTCGAATGACAGCAGCAAGTACATGAATTTGTCTATTATTCACCATAAAATCCTGTTTATTTTACGTATCTCTATAAAAAAATCTGTAAAACAAATTAGCACTCTGCATTGTAGAGTGCTAATTTTATTATGTCAAGAGTTTTTTCTACGCGGCGAATCTGTCTGTATTTTCATAGCTCGATGCACGCGCTTCCCGCTCGGCTGACTCCTTCAAATCCTGCAATTGTTTTGCTGTTTCTGGATCCGAATGCTCTCGTGCCTTCAAAGCATCAATCGCTTCATCATCGGAAGGTCGATTTTCTGTATTCACACCCCCTGCGCGACGTAATTCATTGTTCTGAATTTCACGTGCTACCTGTAAATCTTCATGTGGTTTTCTACGTAAGGTGTCTATGGTTTCATCCGTATGAGGTCGTTTTATTTCTCTATTCATATTTTATATTTAAATTCCGAACTGTTTCTTTTGCTTTTTTGCTTCTGCATTCCAGGAAACCTTTCTTGTTGATTTCTTTTTTAACATTTCTGCAAATAACTCACCTCCAAGTACACTAGGTAAAATAACATAGGTTGCGCCCAATTCGTACAATAGATGTGCGTGCTGATGATTTTTTGCCGTAACAATGATGGTTACGCGACTATTCCGCCTGCGAATAAATCGAATCAAATCACTATTTACTGCAATATCCCCAATCGTAGAAATGATGAGTTTACTGCGATATACGCGCAAATATTTCAAAAACTCTTCACTACCTGCATCCCCATATTCAACTGGTATTTTCTTTTCTTCAAGTCGATTCACATTGACAGGATCAAAATCGACCACCAAATAAGAATCATCTACCTTCTTCACCGATGCAACAATCGAACGTCCCAAGTACCCATAACCAAACAGAACAATATCTGCCGGGGCGGCAAGGCGCCTCCTGTCATGATCCCCTTTTGTTTCAAGCCACGCAAATATCCATTCGATTTTACTGTATATTTGCTCATTATATTTGATTAAATACGTCGAAATTAAGATTGTAATAATTCCAACAAGCGTTGTTAACGTGAGGACTGTTCCTTCAATAAATCCACTCGCAACTCCTGCTGTCATCAAAATAAAGGAAAATTCACTGACCTGTGCCATCGTTACCCCCACCAAAAATCCTGTTCGAGGGTGATACCCCGCAATTCGCATCAAAACAAGTACAATAAGAGGATTCCCGATGAGAATGAATGCACTTAATATAAGCGCTTCATCCCATACAAGTGCGACACTATCAATCGAAAGATGTGTGCCTAAAACAATGAAGAAAATGACAATAAAGAAGTCCCGCAATGGACTAATTTTATGATCGATTTCTCGATGGAATTTACTTCCAGCAAGTGAAATACCCGCAAGCAATGCACCAATTTCTATACCAAAACCAATAAAATGTAGTGTAGCAGCAACCGCAAAACACCATGCAAGTGCCGTCAAGAAAAGCATTTCTTGATCTTTGGCCGCAAAACCAAAAACAAATGGAAGGATCTTTTTTGAAATAAACCACAGAGCAAGCAAAACGGCTGCAACTTTCAATGTAGAAAAAGCGAGTACCTGACTAATATCTCCCTGTCCATCCGACATTGCAGCAACAACAAGCAACACAATCATGGCGAGTAAATCCTGTACGATCAAAACACCAACACTGATCCGACCATAGAACCGGTCTAAATCATTTTTATCTGCAAGTAATTTAACAATGATGATAGTACTAGAAAAAGCAAATCCCGCTCCGATAAATAGTGCAGGTATTGATTCAAATCCTAGCCAAATAGCAATAAAGTACCCAAGAATAGTGGTAAATGTCACCTGCCCTATTCCAACCATCACCGACACAAGACCAACATCTTTAATATTGCGCCAATTTAAATGTAAACCAACCAAGAAAAGGAGGAATGCGACACCAATTTCAGACATTGCTTGAAATATTTCCGGAGATTGAGCAAATCCAAGAAGACTCGGTCCAGCGATAAGGCCTGTTAAAATATAGGCAATAATAAGCGGTTGCCGAAGCATGTACACTAAAAGAGACAATGCCCCTGCGGTTACAATGATAATGGCAATTTCTCCGAATAATTGATCAATCATATTCCTCCATTTTTCTTATTTTTTGCGCCTGCTATGCAAAACAATTTCTTCTCCGGCAACGCTGATAGCTAATAAAACCATCGGAACCACCAAAACCATATATATAATTGCAATCACTTTTGATGCATCGTGGACAGGAACAAAATCCCCATACCCAACCGTTGTGAGTGTTGCGACCGTGAAATAAAACGAATCAAGCAATCGCCAACCCTCAAGGGAAGTGAATGCAAAAGTACCAAAGAGAATCAAGACAATAAAGAGCAACAAAAGAAGTTGCATTTTTGGATGTTTATAAACACGAATCATATAGGTGCATTATAGCTCAGCACTTAGCTTTTAACTAATGAGCGTGTAGGTGGTAGGGTGTATCGAATAACTTTTAGCTAATGAGCGTGTAGGGGGTAGCTTTTAGCACCACCACCCTATCATTCCAGACTCCGATCTGGAATCTAGCGCATCCTGTTAAGTAGATTGCTCCACTCACTAACATTCGGTCGAAATGACGATGAATGAGTTTTTAGCTGATGAGCGTGTAGGTGGTAGGGTGTAGGGTGTATCGAATAACTTTTAGCTAATGAGCGTGTAGGTGGTAGAAACGTGTTGCTACTCTCTACTACAAAAGATGCCCTCTGTCCATTTAAGTGCCGATCGACACTTAAATGGACAATTCTTGATGATACGATGGAATAAAAACACGCCCGTGCGACAGATGTCGCACGGGCGCTTGAATCGTTGTCAGCGAGACGAGTACTCCGCCAGCCGTCTGGACATCCATACTCCAGCGTTGCCCTCGTTCTCGAAGGCCCAGACCTTGTAGGTGCGAGTCTCGTCCTGCATGTCCGTAAGGACGAAACTCATCATACCGCCTGGCTGGAGGTGAAAGGACACCTTCTCGTCACCAGCGTAGAAAGTGACGGAGATGATGTTGCTGCTGCTGACGTTGAAACGCAGTCGCATCACCTTGGCCACGGCTTCGGGGGAAACCCCCTGGCACTTGACGTCACGACCGTTGTCGACCACCACCATCGCCGTAGCGGTGAGGCAGGCCAGTCGGTTGCGCGCTTCGTCACGAAGCCTGTTCGTTTCACGCAACTCGAGGTGACGAGTGTCGAGAGAAGCGAGTTCGGTTCGAGCTGTATGAATTGCATCACTCATTGAAATCTCCTGTGTGGTACAAAGGTGCCGATGCGGAACCCTTGGTCAAAAGTGACGTATAAATATAGCACAAAATAGCACTTCTGTCAATAGCAAAAGACTATTTTTACTGGTAAAATATACATATCCCGAGTATTAAAAACTTTCACATAATGTGCGGAAACATGAAATATGAATTGATACGCTCAGGACGAAAAACGCTTGCGATCGAAATTACCTCTGAAGGAAAGGTGCTTGTTCGAGCTCCAATGCATATTCGGCAAAAAATGATTGAGCAATTTCTTGTCGAAAAACAAAAATGGATTACCAAACATTTGGAACACATGAAAAAAACGGCTCAAACAAATCCTGTGTTTCACTTTAGAGACGGGGAGAAACATCTGTATTTTGGTGAGCAATATCCTATTACAACCGGGTTACTCACATCAAAACAATTTCTTTTTGATGGTTCTTTTATTTTTGATACAAGCATTCCTATCGAAAAAAGGCCTCTTGTATTATCGCGTTGGTATACATTGCAAATACATCGCTACGCGCAAAGACGGCTTCCTGAACTCGCTACACAAATGCAGGTCACTTATTCCGATCATCGTATTTCAAAAGCAAAAACATATTGGGGAGTCTGTAACAAGAAAAATACCATCGGAATCAATTGGCGTTTAGCCATGGCGCCACATGCCGTGATCGATGCCATTCTTGTGCATGAATTAGCACACACAAAACACAAGCATCACAAAAAACCATTTTGGGAGTTTGTTATACAATATGCACCCCATTATAAAAAAGCAGACCTTTGGCTGAAGAGTCATCAATCCCATCTTGGACTTTTCCCATAAATATAGGTACATTTGAAAAGCATACTGGAGGCATTATGCGGCTCATCTCTTCGTTCTTCAACGGCATTTTTCCGCGCTACAAACATGTAGTGGACTGGGATTACCAACATCTTAGGTCGTCGGCACACCTGCCCATCGTCATTGCGGTGGTCGTACTCATTGCTGCTGGACTCTACACAGGCATCATCCTACAAAATGATCTTGGATTAGACTATGCATGGGACAGAGCAAGGCCCTTTGTCCTGTTTGGACTTTTCTGTTTCAGCTTCAGTATTGGACCTTCCTATCAACTTCTTCGCATCAACCAATTCGCGAAAAATGAGGTGAGAAAAATCGATGCAAGCAGCAAAAAACTGCCATCGCCATCCAAGTGGAGTCGATACGGAAGATGCGAACAGCAAGCCATTCGCTACTGGTTTGACCGATACAAAAAAGGCCTCTTTAAGCCCTAACTCACCCCTCTGGTGAGTTTTTTACTTAAAACCCCACTACAGCAATGCCTGGATTTCGCAATACCGTGTATATGTGGGGGAAGAAAGGATCGATTTGTCCATGTGTACGCGTAGAACAAGCTTTTCACCTCGCTCTTCGCGATCACAGACTAAACCGTCATACTGATGAATGAGCTCCATCATTTGATGCTCATCCTTCACCAAACCGGTGACCGTAAACATCAACTTTTGCATGTGTAACTCCTATTGCCAGCATACACATATACACTATTTATTGTCTACTCCACTTTTTATTGCCCGCTGTACAATTCGCCTATATGTATCCCCTGTGGCAAATTTTTGAAATCTATCGCCCGTCAAATCCATGTACAGCTTGGAACCGGTCATCATGGTTCCGTGCATCCCTGCCGCTCCGCTTGTGGCATTGCACCAGTATAAATTATGAAAAGGCGTGTCTTTATTCACCTTGCTTGTTACCAAATTAAACGGGGAGAGGTGCGCGCCATAGACATTCCCATGCGGTGAACGAACATAGTCAGCAAATGTCGTTGGCGAACCAACCGTCTTCACAACAATATGCTTGCGAATGTCTGGAATATAGTATTTTTCCACCAAATCAATTAATTTTTCTGAATACATGCGTTTGAGTTTTGCATAGGTTGCATAGCTCGCATCCTGCGCCTCTTTGAAATCCTCGTAATTCAAACAGGTTGCCACCTCCATAATTTCATAATTCCCTTTTGGTGTCGTTCCCGGAAATTTTGAATGAAGTGTCGGGGTTGATGCAAAAAACCATGTGTCGCTAAAACGATCTTCCAAATCCTTTTTATGCCAGTTTTCATTCATGTCCCAACTCTGTAAATGCCAAATATTATGTTTGCCAAAGCCATGTGATTTCAGGTCAATGTCTTTGAGCCCTAAATACATCATCATTCCAGAAGGTGAATACTCATACGAAAGTTTTTTCTGCTCTTTTTTGGAAAACAACTCCCAGCCAATTAATTCCTTCGCAGCATGCTGAGGGTCTGCATTACAAACATAGGTTTGTGCCTTAAATGTTTTTCCGTCCTCTGTTTCCACCCCTGTCACTTCTTCATTTTTTGTGTGGATTTTCTTTACCGGCATTTCATAATAAATATGACATCCATCATGAGAAGTAATATATTCGACGAGAGAATCAATATAATAATGGTAATGCTTTGTTGGGTAATATGCACCAGCATTATAGCCAGCCATCAGGGCTGAATAAGCGATAATAGAAAGTTCATCTGGCGGAGCAGCTAAATCCCCCGCATTCCCCGAAAGCGCCGCTTGAGCTTCTTTTGAAAGTTTACAGACATCAAATACATCTTGCAAAGTGGCGTTTCTGTACTTCACCAATGTTAAAATGCGTGGAATCGTTGCGTACAGTTTGAGTTTTTTATACGGGCCATCTGGTACCTTTTTCATCTCGTCTGAAATGCGAGACATGATGGAAATGAATTTGGTAAGCTCTTGTTTTTCCGTAGGAAAGGCCTCAATAAGATTTGCCAGAAATCGATCAAAACCATAGGGAGTTTTTATTGTTTTTCCATCTGGTAATACAATATGATCATACCCGTCCGCATCATAAAGCTCGAATGTCACTTTTTTATCAAGTCCGATCTTTTTTAAAAATGTGTGAAATGTATCCCCTTCTCCGCAACCCCAAATATAGTGCACTTGCGCGCAAAATTTAAATCCACCTTGCTCGAATGAATGTGCATATCCGCCTGCTGTGTCATGCGCCTCGAGCATACAGATTTTTTTCCCTGCTTTTGCAAACAAAGCGGCTGCAACCAATGCCGAGTGCCCTGTACCCACAAAAAGGTAATCATAGGAATGATTCTGTGCGTACCGTTCATTTTGTTTCTGTTTTTCCTGATGAGTAAGAGCGCCTGTCGAAGATTTTATTGCCATATGAATGCAGTTTAACAGAGAAGATTCATCGATGCGAGAACTGTGTATAACATCGAATATAAATAGACTCTGCATGATAACGTCTATAGAGGAGGTGAAAAATGAGCGCAGAATTTCCTGCCATGCTGACGCGTAATTTGCGCGAGCATGTAGATGCAATCTGCGCTGGGCGAGACCCTCGCAGACGTGCAAAACTGTTCCTTAAGAAATACGGCAATTTGCTGGATGATTTGTGCGCATTACCTGAATTGCAAAGGCTGAAAAAGCTACGGCAATACGGGGTGAAGATGTATGCTGGTCAATCTAGCCTTGTCGCTTTTGATGGTCAGATGATCAGCGTGTCGAGACAAAGACTGATTCATACACGCTACCAGCATTCACTGCTCGTATGCGCGCATATGATCGCGCTTGGCTCTCATTTACAGATTGATTACGACGAATTAGCTATCGCTGCATGCGGAGCATTACTGCATGACATTGGGCATACGCCTTTTTCGCATGACGGTGACCTTGCTCTAATGAGGATTGGGTATGAGTCACATGAAGCTCGTAGTCGACGACTCGTATTTCAACCTGGAGCAATCAGCTCACTACTCGAACGGTATTCCGTACAGCCTGGCGCTGTTGTGGATGTCATTCGAGAGGATGGATATTTAGGTCAAATGCAGAAGTTGGTGGATACATTAGCTTACTGCATTCTCGATACCTCATGTCTCGGTGCATTGGTTGACGAGTCATTTTCAAAGGAAGTGATCGCATCGACACTGGGATTCGAGCATGGACTCGTTGTTGCAAGGAACACCGCGCCATTCCGTCGACTGATGGAATTGCGTACTTTTCTTGGTGAGCATGCCATCCTGCATCACGAGGCTCGTCTGAATGCCGCTGCGGTAGACGGACTATTGTGCTATGTACTTCAGAACAAGATTATCTCTGCAAGTGTGATTGCAAATAGCACTGATGCAGAAATGAGAAAAATTCTCGAAGAATACTGCTTGAATGGAACCTTGCCCGAGTGGTCACATACACTCTTTAGGGCTATTTACGGTGACCATTCTGGTCTTCATGCGTATTGGGCTGTACGTTACTTTGATTCCGAAGCAGCCTACGGAAAGGTCGCAGAATGCGTAAATGGATCTCCAGTTCCTATTGCGCGAAATTGGCAGCATGATTTCTTTAGCAAGCGCTACTTCGTACAAATCGGAAGCACCGCTGTCGAAATCGAGCCCAGAACACACAAAGTCGATCCAAGGTGCAATATGATGATTGCACTCATCCCGCACACCTGATGTGTAGGATCCTGAACGGACTTAAACGTCCGTTTTTTTCTTTGTGTGTAATGAAAAAGCCTCAGCATTTCTGCTGAGACATTTTCATGGTGACCTACTGTATTGAGAATTGGAACACCATTATCCAGCATCTCAAGCATTG
>CAYWYQ010000012.1:0-19878 GCA_964462325.1 uncultured Gammaproteobacteria bacterium
CAAATGTAAAAGTGCAAGTTTACTGCTTCGTCCCGTTATCAGATTTTCGCCCGTTCCCTCAATATAACTCGACTCCTCCCAACCTTGATTTCACTTTCAAGGGCCAACACCGCGAGCATTAACGCATCAGCGTAGTCGTCCTTTTTGTAATGTGCGCTGTGGGAAATGCTAACTTGCTTGCTTTTTGTGACTTCGTAGCGCAGGTTCTTTAGCTGACGGAGCAGTTCTGGGTCGCGTGGCAGGATGAGCTTGTCTTGTTGTAGAAGAATTTTCAACATGCCGTATCCATCAGCTTTTGTTTTGTTTGTGCTATGAACGCCCTCAACACGAATTCGGTCATTAGCGAGTAGTTGAGTGGCAAAGGCTCCAACGCCGTTCTGTTCACTTAATAGGTGTCGAATACGTTGGTGTTCATGCACTTCGCCGACATAATCCTGCACTTCTTCAAAAATAGTTGGCCGCCAACTCCTTAGCATAAAGACTGCGAATTGTTTGTCTCCCTTGTAGTTTGACGGTTGAATCCTATTCCAGCCCTCAACGTAGCGTTTGTCTACACGCGCGACAAAACATGCAACTGTGTAGTCAGAACCCCCACAGGCCCAATCAAGGCCTCCTGTGAGTGTTATACGTGCGTCTATTGGGTCAGCATGTGGTTGAAGTAGTTCATAGTCCCGCACCTGTTTCATAATCAGGTTCGGGTCGAAGTAGGCGTCGCTGTCAGGAATCCACTCCCCAAGAATTTCTGTGCGGTATTCAATTTCTGATGTCTGTTCCTTTTGTTCTTCAATCCAGTTCTGGTCAATAAGCGGTGAGGCTTTGTAGGTGTAGTGGAAACTTGCAACTCCTGTCTTTGTTGGGTCAAGACCGTCATCATACAGTTTCTTGAACCAAGAATCATAATTAAATGGTGTGCTGACACAGAAAATTTGTGCTTCTGGCTTTGCAAGAATAGAAAAGCGAACAGCACGAAACGTTTCTTCGGGAAAGAACGAACATTCGTCACAAATCACTAAGTCGGCAGAATACCCACGGACAGTCTGTGGGTTATTTACCAAGCTGTAAATTTCACTTCCATTGGTGAAGCGGATGTAGCTTTTGTTGTCGTCTACGACCGACCCTTTGAGTAGGTTGCTATTGTTTTCAAGGAGTTCTTTGATTTTTTTGAGCATCAACTTCGACTGGTTGTCTGACGGAGAAATGATAAGGGTCAGGGATTTACCAATAAACGACCTGTGGAGCGCGAGAACTGCCAAGGCGGTGGATTTTCCAACCTGACGACCAGAAGCCACGCATACGGTCTTTTCAGGACATGTGAGGAATTCCAATTGATGAGGCCACAGGTCAATTCCAAGTAGTTCCTTGGCAAAGTAGCCAATGTCAGTTTTGAGGCGACTGATGTCCATCATGATTTTGGTCTTTAGAAAGCATGGTAGCTATGTCTACGGTGCGGGCGGTATCAAGGTTCAGTTTGGCTCGTGCAAGTGGAGTAAGGCCAAGAGTTTCTGCTTCACGCCTTGCTGTGTTGTTAATAGTCCAGCGGAGTTTCAAAACAGGTTCCACACTACCCGTTTCGTCAACAATGCCTTTGGCCATGATGTAGCGGTCAATGATGTACAGGTAAGCCGTATTTCTGACATAGGAATCGACAATCACTTTATCCGTTGGCTGGATGTGTGGAAGCTCCATGATTTGAGCAATAAGGTTGTTTTCAAGGTCTTGTACGGCCGTACAAGGGCCGTTTGGATCACGTTCTGGATCGCAACACTCCCCACGAATGCCTGCATTATAAATCGGGCATCGGGAAGCGGTCAGGATTCCCTTGGTTTTGTACTCATGCAGACCGTGTTTGTAATCCACATGGTGATGTTCTTGTAAGTTCTTTGTTCCTGCAATAAGGGAGTTTGGGTGCATGTTGCGGCCTTCGTTTGTCATACTTGGTCTTCGAGTTGTTCAATAGCGTTTCGTTTATCTTTGATTGTTACAGAAACGTAGCGTTGAGTTGTTTTTAAGTCTTTGTGTCCTGCAAGTTCTCGTAGGGTAAAGGGGTCCATACCTTTAATTCCGTAGCGCGTACAGACTGTGTGTCTGAGCGTATGAGTAGACGCCCTTTTGTCTATTTTGGTCTTTTTGTAGAATTTTTTGAAGTTGTAGCGGACGCTTCTTGGTGTGAGTTGCCTGCCTTTCTCGCCAACGAAAAAATAGTCTGTTTTACTGTCCCACTTTCGACGCACCCTCTGCCATTCTTCCCATTTTTTGTATTGTTTTAATATACGCCGAAGTGCTTCACTGATTGGAAGCTCTCTCCCCTTTTTGCTTTTTGATGTTCGGATAACGATGCGATCCTCGTGCAAAATGACATCTCCTTCTTTCAAATTGCAAACCTCAGACACGCGAAGAGGGAGGTAGAGCATCAATTCGACGATAGCATTCCACTTTGGAGAATCCTTCACAACACCCCGAAGTTTCATTTCCTCGTCTTCATTGAGCGTAGTGACGGGCTTATCCTCACTTTTGAGCCGCTTAATAGCGGCAGCAGGATTCTTGTCATGGTAGTTTTGCAGGATCAGACAGTTGAAAAGTTGCCGAAGTGCGTACAAAGTTCGATTATTCGTGCTGTTACTCACACGCCGCGATTCCAGGAAATCAATTATGTCGTCGGCACCAACGTCACCAATGTCAGTAACGCGTTTTACCATTAAGAAGGCGAGGAAGGGTTTCAAGTCATAATTGTACGACTTGATGGTATTTGCGGATTTACCTGTCGCTTTTAGGTATTTATTAAAGATTTTGACAGCATTTTGCGGTATCATACATTTGGGATCATTATTGTCTGATAACTCCTATAGTTATCATACCAATAGTGAGTCAGATGCACAACGTATTGTCTGATAACAGTTATTATCGGACAATACGGACTATTTACCCACCCCCGACATATCGGGCAAGGTACCTCACCCGAAGTGTCGGGTGGGTCCGCTACTCATAGAAGACTCTGTGTCCGCGTCTTCTGTTGAGAGTATTGTGGTAAGCTGGCCGCATACAGATATTTATGCAAGACGATCTTGGAAAACAAGTTTCTGAAGGGATTACAAAGGCAATTTTGGATAAGTTGCCAAAATTTTTCGGTTGGGTTTCTTCACTTTTTCAAAAAAGACTACCAAGAAATAAGGAGCGCATCGGTGTTGTTGTTGCAATACGAGCAAAGGATTCGGATACCTTCTTGTCCTCAGAGTTTATCCGACCCCTGGAAAGAAAACTGCGAGCTGCCTCCGACGGTAAGCAGTTCAACTTTTACACGCTACCAAAGGAGAGAGCTACACAGGTTACTGATAGAGGAAGTGCGGAGAAAATACTGAAACGGATGAAGTGTCAACTTATGATTTTCGGGGAGTTGAGCTCTGGACCAAAACACAAAGGAGAGGCACAACATATATTTCGTCTACATGGCGTGGTACGACATGCCGATATTCCAAAGATCGTATCGCATCATTTTGGGAAAGAGTTTGCTTTAGTGCTGCCGAGCATGAGAATTTTTCCCGTGGATGATGAACTTGCTTATTTCGAGTTCACTAATACATATACTGCATTAGTAATAGAGTTCATTATCGCTGTGGCTCAATTATTATCTGGGGAGCGTCAACTTTCGCGTCAATTATTGGAAGATGTTCTTGACCGACTAAATAAGTTACCCAATGTCAACCAAAACCACGAATTGTCACAATTGAAAAACTTGGTTGCAAGAAAGCTGGTCGTACTTTTAACTGCGGAACTGCAGATATTGAACAGACGTTTTGTAAAAACGCGCGGTAGGGATCTTATGATGGGTTCAAGTGACCTATTAAATAGCCTTCTCGAACTCGACCCGGAACACTACGGCGCAAAGTTAACGTTGGCCATTAAGTTCTTCTTCGAAGGGAAACATGAAGAAGCAATTTTATTACTTGAACCGCTGAATCACCCCGATCCAACTTGGAGATTTTCTCTTGCATTCCTTTACTCTTATAAAGGGGAAATTGATAAGGCATTAGAACAGTATAAAAAAACGTTTTACAAGGTGATCGAAGGGGAAACACTCTTACATATTGAAATGTTTATGTCAGAAGTTATTGAAAATTCACCTGACAAAACGCAGCTGGTCTTCTTTCGAGGCTTGATCAACTTCAAGCATAAAAACGATAAAATTTCCGCAAAAAAAGATTTTGAGGAGTTTTTAGAAAAATCAGCATCATCATTTCCAAGATTGAAAACCCTGGCTGAAAAATATCTAAGCGAAATGCGATAACATCTGTACACTTCTATATTTCATGAAGTTGCCATCAACTCATTAAGCTGTTTCAAAGCGTATTCTGGATCTGGATACAGCCCCTTCCAGTCAATTGCAAAGTACGGTTCCAACGCTGTCCGTTCTCGCCAACCAAGAAAACTTCTCTTCGGAGGAGCTTTTTTGTTTAAATCAGATTTGCTTAATCGCATAAATATGGCACACTGTTTTGGTATGAATATGAATGAACGCGCTTTAGATTTACACGAGAAAAAGAAAGGTAAGATTGAGATAAGATCAAAGGTAGATGTAAAAACATCAGAAGATCTGAGCCTTATGTATACTCCCGGGGTAGGCGAGGTTTCGCGAAAAATTTCGGAAAATATAGAAAATGTATGGAAATATACTTCTCGCGGAAATTGGGTGGCGGTCGTAAGTGACGGATCTGCGGTACTTGGCTTAGGTGATATCGGTCCAGAAGCGGCTCTACCAGTCATGGAGGGGAAGGTAATTTTATTTAAGCAATTTGGAAATGTTGATGCATTCCCGCTCTGTATTCATGCGGAATCTGTTGAGGAGATTGTTACATTTGTAAAACAAGTTGCACCTACATTTGGAGGAATAAATTTAGAAGATATTGCTGCGCCAAAATGTTTTGAAATAGAAGAGCGATTAAGAAGGGAATTAGATATTCCAGTATTTCATGACGATCAACACGGTACGGCAATTGTTGTAATGGCCGCTCTCATTAATGCATTGCAGGTAGTAAAAAAGGAATTAAAAGATGTGAAGATTATTGTGAGTGGAGCTGGAGCGGCCGGGATAGCTATTACAAAGCTTCTTCTTTCAGCTGGAGCGCAGCATATGATTCTAGCGGACAGTAAGGGACTTATCTCTCATGACAGAGACAATTTGAATGAAGTAAAACAAGCAATGCTTGAATTAACGAATCTTAATAATGTGTCAGGGGCTCTTACGGATGGGATGAAGGGAGCGGATGTATTTATTGGTGTAAGTGCTCCTGGAATCGTCAGTGAAGAAATGGTTGCTTCGATGAATAATGATGCAATTGTATTTGCGATGGCAAATCC
This sequence comes from uncultured Gammaproteobacteria bacterium, assembly GCA_964462325.1. Classification (GTDB taxonomy): domain Bacteria; phylum Patescibacteriota; class Patescibacteriia; order UBA9934; family UBA9934; genus CAYFMS01. The sequence continues at coordinate 5,353 of CAYWYQ010000012.1, forward strand.
TGTGCCGGAAATTATGCCAGATCTGGCTAAAAAGGCTGGAGCTCGTATTGTCGCAACTGGTAGAAGCGACTTTCCAAATCAAGTAAATAATGCACTTGTTTTCCCAGGATTTTTTAGAGGTATTTTTGATGTTGGAGCAAAAGAAATTACAGAAGAAATGAAGCTAGCTGCGGCTCACGGACTTGCTTCTTGTGTAACAAACCCTACCGAAGATATGGTCATTCCCTCCATCTATGACACTTGTGCTGCAGAATCCGTCGCGGCGTCAATCCGAGACATGTTTAATAAATAAGAGACTTCCGCATAAGATTTCTTGTTTTGTGTACCCATCTTGATGGATTTTTTACTTGCCATGCACAATGGCTTTTACGATGTTCTTCATCAAGATATGTGACACGAAATGCCTTTGTTGCGAAGGTTAATATATGTCCATAAGAAGACCGTTTGTCCGCACGCTTTATCTTTTTTAGTGGGATTTGGATATGTTTATTATGACGATAATATTGAAAAATAAGGTATTTTTCAGTAAGGACAAGTATCCCGTGTCCCGTCTCTTTTTTTAGATGAGCTGTGTCTACTCCATAAAAATGGGTGCCTCCATTGAGTAATAGCGGTTTTTGATGCTCCTTCGCTAGGTGAGTATCTAATTCAACTTCTGCCCTTTTTCTTCGTTTATTATTTTTAAATAAATTACGGAGTGAATTCCCAGAAAGATAAAAAACAATCAGAATTCCTAGAATACTGAAAAATATTTCCACATTGTTTGTGAGAAACATTGGCATAAGTCTGTTTCATCATGGCAAGAGAATGGTATACTGTTATCATTATGGCACATATTGTTTCCGTCGTTAATCAGAAAGGAGGTGTAGGAAAGTCGACCACAGCTGTGAACCTAGCGGCTTTTCTGGCACATTTGGGTAAATATGTGCTTCTTGTAGATTTGGATCCTCAAGGAAATGCAACCAGTGGACTTGGGTATAATCCTTTGCAGGTAGAAGGAACGTATGAGGTAATGGCGGGTCTAAAAAATCCAAAAGAGGTCATGTTGCAGACGGCGCATGATGGATTATATTTACTTCCCGGAAATCAGAATTTAGCTGGAGCTGCGGTTGAACTGGTGAATGAATTTAATCGTGAGAGAAAATTACATCAGGTACTCATGCCGGTTCGAAATGACTTTGATTACATTATTATCGATAATCCACCAACACTTGGAATGCTCACAATAAATGGATTAGTTGCGGCTGACAGTATCCTTATTCCTGTTCAAGCGGAATACTTTGCGCTTGAGGGATTAGGACAGTTGATGCAGACCGTACATATGATTCGTCAATCTGTGAAACCAGAATTGAAAATCATGGGTGCTGTCATTACAATGTTTGATCCAAGAACAAAATTATCAAAGCAAGTTTTAGAGGAACTATATAGACATTTTCCTGAAAAGATTTTCCGAAGTGTGATCCCAAGAAGTGTCCGTCTTGCAGAGGCTCCAAGCTTTGGAAAATCTATTCTACACTATGATCCTCAATCAAAAGCCGCTGAGGCGTACAAACGCCTTGCACAAGAATTTTTAATGCGCGAACAAGTATAATATGTCACAAAAAATAGGGGGACTTGGAAGGGGACTGGGAGCATTGCTCCCACAAAACCCTCCTCCGGTAGCAGCAATAAAAACACCAGAACCAAGAAAAGTACAAGAAGAGAGACAGGTAGATGAACTCGAACAAGATATTGTATCGAGGATTTCTGTTATTGAAGTGAGTCCGGAATCTATCGTTGCTAATCCGCATCAGCCGCGGACACATTTTTCACCAAGCGATTTAGAGGATTTGATTGCATCTATAAAAGAGCATGGGATTCTGCAGCCACTTGTTGTGACGAAGAAAGGGAATGATCAATATGAGCTTATTGCGGGTGAACGTCGTTTGCGTGCATCTCGAGCACTGGGACTAAAGAGTATTCCTGTTATTGTACGTAGTGATATCAACGAACAAAAGAAATTAGAGTTGGCATTGATTGAGAATATTCAGAGACAAGATTTAAATGCCGTTGAAGAAGCAAAATCCTATGAAGCACTTGCAGATTTATTTAGTTTAACAAAAGCAGAGGTGGCAGATAGGGTTGGGAAGAGTCGTTCATATGTCACGAATTTAATGCGATTATTAGAGCTCGATGAAGACATGTTGAAAGCGTTAATTGATCAAAAAATCACAAAGAGCCATGCGAGGACGCTTCTTTCAGAAGGGGATAGTATGAAGAGGAAGGTGTTATTTGATCAGATGCTGAGTGGAGGTATGACAGTAAGAGAGGCGGAAGCGAAAGCGACCGGACTTATACAGACGCGGAAAGCTCAGAAAGAAAAAGATCCAAATATTGCTGCTATTGAGCAAGAGTTGCGACAAAATCTTGGAACCAAGGTTCAAATACAGATGCGCGGTCAGGGTGGAAAAATGAGCATTACATTTTATTCGAAGTCAGACTTAAAGAGAATTATTGAAAAATTGGTAGATTAAAAAACATGCCGTTTCTCAGGCATGTGTGCGCGAATGCGTATAGGGGCTAATTTGCTTATCATTCACAACGATGGATCTCATGTCTTGGTCGTCGTGCCATGTGAGACCCGTGACTTGTCTAGAACCAAGTAGTTTTCCGAGTGCACTTGCCGCCTCGATAATGTTTTTTGAGTCACGCAAAATATCCAAGATTTTCCGGATAGTGTCATTACTCATACATACCTCCGAGAGGTATATTAGCAGATTATCGATTCATAAGCGAGCGCAATAAACTTTTCTTATTTTTCTTAATAGAATCTTTTATTTTTGTGCGTGCATGATGCGTTTTTACAAACTTTAACCAATCTGCATTCGGGTATTTTCGATTCTTGTCGGTAAGGATCTCGCACATATCTCCCGAACGTAATTCAGATTCCAAGTTCACCATTTGGTGATTTATTTTTGCACCTGTTGCTTTATTACCAATCTCTGTATGAATATGGAATGCAAAATCAACAGGAGTGGATCCTGCGGGTAAATCAATGACATCTCCTTGTGGTGAAAAGACAAAAATTCTATCTTGGAACATGTCTAACTTTAATTCGTCTAATCTATCCATGAAGTCCTCTTCATGTAACTCTTTTTGTATTTCGGACAAGTCATCCATCCATTGAATTTGGCGAGCCTTAATCTTCCCACCTTCCTTATATCGCCAATGAGATGCGATACCGTATTCTGCTTCTTCATGCATTTCAAGCGTTCTGATTTGGAATTCTAGAATAGAACCTTCATCCGAAAGTACGGTTGTATGGAGTGATTGATAGCCATTTGGTTTTGGTTGCGCGATATAGTCCTTAATACGTCCTGGAAGTGGCTTGTAAAGACTGTGTAAAATTCCAAGGGTTGCATAGCATTGACTAACATCGTCTAAAATCACACGAAGTGCCACGATGTCATACACTTTGTTTATATCATTGTCATAACGCTTCAATTTCTTATAGAGCGAATAACAGTATTTGATTCTTCCGTGAATATTTACTGGGGTAATATTGTGATCCTGCAATTCCTTCTCTACCTCTTTCATTGCTTTGTTCATGGCGGGACCAAATTTCTTTACACGTTGTTCAAGAAGATGTTTTGTCCAATTATACTCTTTCGGGTGTAGGTACTTAAATGCATAGTCCTCGAAAAGACCTCGATATTCTCCCATCCCAAGTCGGTTTGCAATTGGGGCATACATTTCCATGACTTCGGTTGCGATACGCTTTCTCTTGTGTTCTGGGATCACATAAAGTGTTTCCATATTATGCATGCGGTCCGCAAATTTAATAAAGATCACACGTACATCTTTCGCCATGGCGATAAACATTTTCCGTAGATTTTCTACGTATCGTTCGAGCCCGCGGTATTTAACATGGCCAAGTTTGGTAACGGCTGAAACCATACCGGCAATATCTTCTCCAAATTTTTCCTCAATTTCTTCAATAGTTCTATCTGTATCTTCAACGACATCGTGAAGAAGTCCTGCGGCAACAACGGCGGCAGGGAGTCGCCAATTTGCTAATTTCATACCCGTAGCAAACACATGAACAAAATACGGTTCCCCTGTTTTTCTCATTTGTCCCTCATGTGATTTCTTGGAAAGATCATAAGCACGACGAATAAGTTTAATATCGTCCTCTGTATATCGGTCATTTGTCAGTTTTGATTTCAAAACAGAAAATGAAGTTTGTGCATTTACTTGTGCAGGCATACTCTATCCAATGTAACATGTTTTTGAAAATAAAAAAGAGCAATTACTCGCTCTTTTTTGCTTTTGGCCAACGTGCGCGTGGATTCTTGTGCTTGGCTTCTAGTCGTTCTATTGCCATTTCTAGGGTAACTTCCTTTGGGTCTATTGATTTTGGAATTGAAACATTCGTTTTCCCATCTGAGATATATGGTCCAAATCGACCATCCTTAATGAGTATCGGGTTTTTAGAATTTGGGTCTTCTCCGAGTTCCGCGATCGGTTCTTGGGCTTTTTTCTTTAATGCGATTGCTTCTTTGATAACGACTCTTGCTTCTGACTCTGTAATGGTAAACAAATCATCATCTTCTGGAAGTGATGCATTTGACTTACCAGCCTTCAAATAAGGTCCATATGGTCCAATGAGTGCCAAAATTTCATCTCCATTTTCCATTTTTCCAATCGTTCTTGGTAATTCTAATAGCTTTAATGCATCTTCACGCGTAACCGTTTCAAAATTCATTCCTTTGAGGAGCGAAACATTTTTTGTTTTTTTCTCACCCTCAACATACTCACCTAATTGAATATAGGCTCCAAATCTTCCAGTGCGTACATAGATAGGAAGTCCTGTTTTTGGATCTTCTCCCAATTCGCGCGGAGGCATAATATCCTCGCGCGTCAGTTTTTTATCGTTTTCGGTGAGGTTCTTATGGAATGGTCCATAGAATGCTTCAAGCATTGGACGCCATTCAACTGTTCCATCTGCAATCTCATCAAGCGTTTTCTCCATGGTTGCTGTAAATTCAAAATCTACAATTTGATCGAAATGTTCTACAAGTAAATCGTTCACGATAAAAGCGATATCTAAAGGGTAGAGTTTTCGATTGTCATCCCGATCGATATACCCTCGATCAACAATCGTTCCGATGGTTGGAGCGTAGGTTGAAGGACGTCCAATACCATGTTCTTCAAGCTCTTTGATGAGTGTGGCATCAGAATAACGAGCGGGTGGTTGGGTGAAGTGCTGTTCTGCCTTTACTTCTTTTTCCTGTATTTTGTCTCCTTTGTTCATTTCAGGCAGAATCTTTTCCTTTGCGCTCTTATATACCTTCATGAAACCATCAAAAGTAATAATACTTCCATTTGCTCTAAACCGGTATTTTTTTGCTTCAAGATCGACGGCGGTTTGTTCGATTTTCGCAGAAGGCATTTGGCTTGCAAGTGTTCTACGCCAAATCAAATCATAGACCTTCAATGTCTGTGCATCAACTTTTCCTTTTAGTGTTTCTGGTGTTGTATGTGGATTTGTTGGCCGTATCGCTTCATGAGCTTCTTGTGCACCCTTACCCTTTGTTTTATAAGCAACAGATCCTTTTGCATATTCTTTTCCAAATGCAGATGAAATATACTGTTGCGCTTCTTCAAGGAATTGTGAAGAGAGGTTTAAAGAGTCTGTACGCATATAGGTAATATGACCCGTTTCATATAGTTTTTGTGCGAGCCGCATTGTTTGTTTTGCACTGTATCCTAGCTTATTATTTGCCTCTTGTTGCAAAATAGATGTCTTGATAGGAGTAGGTGCTTTGCGTGATCGATCTTTCTTTTCTATAGACGATACAATGAAATCTGCTCCGTCTAAATCTTTTACGATTCCATGCGCCTCATCTTCTGTTTTGATATCAAGTTTTTCAACTTTTTTCCCATCTCGATATGTGAGCTTCCCGGGGAATTCGGTCTTATTATGTTCAAAGAGCCCTTCGATTGACCAGTATTCATCTTCTTTGAAGGCCTGACGTTCACGTTCACGTTCTACGATAATACGAACAGCTACGGACTGAACACGTCCTGCCGATAGTCCGCGCCTTACTTTTTTCCAAAGAAATGGCGATAATTCATATCCAACAATCCGATCGAGAATGCGTCTTGCTTGTTGTGCGTCTACCAAATCTTGCGCTATGGTACGGGGTTTTTCAAGAGCTTTTTCAATAGCACGCTGTGTAATTTCATGAAAGGTAATTCTTTTTGCTTTCTTTGGATCGATTTTCAATATTTCTGCAATATGCCATGCGATTGCTTCTCCTTCTCGGTCTTCATCAGTAGCTAGATAGATTTCATCTGCTACCTTTGCTGCTCTTTTTAATGCAGTAACCTGTTTTTTCTTATCTTCTGAAACAATATATTTTGGTTCAAAATTATTTTCAAAATCAATACCCATCTCTTTTTTTGGGAGATCTCGCAGGTGGCCGAATGAAGAAATAACATCATATTTGCCACCAAGGAATTTGGTGATCGTTTTCGCTTTTGTTGGTGACTCTACTATAAGAAGCTTTCGCATATCGTGGGCATAATGAGTGAAAGGAGATGATCTGTCAAGCACCTAGAAGGAATTTGAGCGTGAAATAATTGAGGTTTCAGGTATCCAGACCTCGCGTACTTCCCCGGCTAAATACATTGATCCGGTTACAAGAAGAATATCTTCCTTTTTTAGATTTTTTCGCAGATCTTGTACAGCATCTTTTGCATTAATGTATGTATTACCTCGTTTATTTGTTGGGATCATTTTCATGAGTTTTGCTGGGCTCTCCACTTTTTTTATCCCCACACTAAAACGTGTTGTATGGATTTTTTGTGCAATAGGCAAAAGTATTTTTATACTCTTTTGTATGTCCTTTTTTACCGTTGACGCAAGAAGTATATACACTTTTTTATTTAGCCTTTTTGCGAGCGCAACCGTTGATGCAATTTTCGCAGTATTGTGTGCACCGTCTAAAATGATGTGTGGCTTATCCTGTATTGTCTCAAATCGGCAGGGAAGTGGCTTGTGAGTAGAGAGTGCTTTTTCGATGCTCTCATCCGGGATCTGTAATTCTTTTGCAGCGGCAAGAGCAATAGCAGTATTTTGTCCTTGATGCTGACCGGCGAGGGTGGGATTCCGGTGATGTACCTCATTAGTGATAAAGAAAAGTGCCGCTTCTTTTTTTACCGCTTCTTCGCAGAATATTTTTTTAAGTCGTGGTCGGCGTTCTCCGACGATAGCTGTACCATTCTTTTTCATAATCCCTGCCTTTGCAAGTGCAATATCTTCCAGTGTATCGCCAAGTACTTCTGTATGATCCTTGCTGATATTGGTTATAATATCAATCTCTGCGCCCGATATTGCATTTGTACCATCGTATCTTCCTCCGCAACCTGTTTCTAGTACGCACCAACGGGCACCTGCTTTTTTAAAGGTATACAAGCCAAGACCCGTACTAATATCCATGAATGAAAGTGGGGCATTTTTCTCTAAGAATTTTGCGTATATACATGTAACCTCCTCTATGCACTCTAAAAGAAGCTCGGTATCGATTAATGCATTATTGAAAAGAAATCTTTCGAGATATGTTGTTGTATGCGGAGAGATGTATGAGGCCACATTTTCACCATTTGCCTGCAAGATGCGGTGGAGAAGCTGCACGACGGATCCCTTACCACTTGTTCCTGCGACATGAATAATACGTAAGTCTTTATCGGGATTTCCTAGTACATGAAAAAATATCCTCGTATTTTTCAATCGAGCACATAGTACGCGTTTTGATTTTGTCGCTGTTGGTTGGTAAATATTGTGCAGCGAAATAAAATCAAGCGTTGCCTTTCGGTATCGTTCTGCGAGATCTTTCATTATGAGTATTCTATACCGATGGACTAGTGGGTGCAAATGGAGATCTACGGTATCTTTGACCCTTATCCTGAATAATTACGCCATTCATCTTGAGTTGAAGTAATGTGGATAAGGTGGTAGAGATATCTAATTTTGTTTTTTGAAGAAGGATATCTATATGGACAGGTTGTAGTCCAATCACATGCAAGAGAGACTTTTCCACCTGATTTTTTGGCGTATACTCAATAGAGGTGTGTTCTTGCGCCGTACACTGATAGTAAGTAAGAAGATCTGCGGGATTTGTTATAGGAATAGCTCCGTCTTTAATAAGCGCATTTGTTCCTTCTGACTGTGGACTGTCGATAGGGCCAGGTAGGGCAAGTACGTCTCTATTTTGCTCTAAAGCAGATCGCGCTGTTATGAGTGTACCAGATCGTTTTGTAGCTTCAATGATCAATGTTGCTTGAGAAATGCCTGATATAATACGATTACGGATAGGGAAATATGATTTTCTCGGAATGGTATCTGGTGTATGTTCAGAAATAATTCCGCCACCACTCTTTACGATACATTCCGCAAGAAGGGACTCACGTCTTGTTATACAATGATGTCCGCCGGCGAGTACGGCGATGGTTGGAATATGTGCGCGTAATGCGGCTTCATGTGCGCTCGTGTCTATACCATAGGCTAATCCGCTTACAATGGTGATGTGTTTCGGAAGGGAACTAATGAGCATTTGTGCGCAGCGTTTCCCATAATCAGACGCATGTCTTGAACCAACGACGGAAAGGTATTGGTCAGTAGATGGCATTGTTCCCTTTAGTATAAGAATATGCGGCGGATCAAAAATTTCCTTGAGTAGTGCTGGGTATTTTGCGTGTTTCTTTGTAAGTTTCTCAAACATAAAACTCCTCATGGGTATGGGGAGTTTTATTTATACAGGTATTGTATCACAGATTTATTTTGTTACATTTTCTCGGGTATTGTTCCTGAGAAGTGTGATTACATTGTGTACAGCGTTCCCCAATGTCTCACGCTCTTCTTGAGTAAATCTAGACAACACCCATTTTTCAAGCGGGAATCGCTCTGGTGGTGACCCTACACCAACTTTCATCCTCCAAAAATCATCTATTGGTAAATGTTTGATAAGTGACTTAATGCCATTATGTCCTCCGGCTGATCCACCTTGCCGCATGCGTATCTTGCCCAAATCGAGTGAGATATCATCAAAAACAACGGTGATATTGTTTATATCTATTTTGTACTGTTTGATGATCCTCTGAACTGCTTCACCAGAACGATTCATGAATGTCTGGGGTTTTGCAAGGATACACTTTTGTCCATCGATGGTCGTTTCGATGATGTCTGATTGCAGTTTGCGCGCATCTCGCCATGATACTTCGAGCTGTTCTGCAAAGGTATCAAGAATATAAAATCCAATATTGTGCCGTGTTTGCACATATTTTTTTCCAGGATTCCCAAGTCCAATGATCAGAAATTTATCCTGTTGTCGTGTGGCTTTTGGTCCGTCCTGTGACAGAAATCCTAATAGGCGTTCCTTTAAAGTCATAATGCTTTCTTAGTTGATTTTCGAGGAATCGAAGATAGGAAGGATTGAGTGCATCATATCGACGTTGCTTGATCCCTAGTTTAAATAAAGGAGGGTTAATTCCGATTTGTCGGAAGAATGTGATTTTAGGATGCGCAACTCCTTTTCCTCGGCTCGGTTTATGTTTCACTATTGCTTGTGCAATAAAATCATAACACTCGTTTTTTTCTAGTTGTGTAAATCGTGATTGATAGACCTTGTCGATAACATCAAAAAGTACTTGAACGCGTTGACCTGTTTTTGCAGAAACAAACACAATAGGTGCGTATGAGAGCATAGGTAAATGTGCTCGCAAATACTTCTCATATTCATTAATTGTATTTGAGTCTTTGTCAGGAATAAGATCCCATTTATTTGGTATGATAATGCAGCTAGCTCCGGCATCAGCAATTTTCCCAGCAAGATACTTATCCTGCATGCGAATGCGCTGTGTGATGTCTATAACAAAAAGAACAATGTCCGAACGTTTCATTGCTCGCACGGTTCTATCGACCCCCGCTTGCTCTAGTTTGGATTTTCCAGCATTAACTCGAGCCATTTTTCGTATACCTGCCGTGTCGACAAGTGTGTAATTTTGCCCATCAACAGTAATGACGGTGTCATTTGGTTCTCGGGTCGTATGTTCACGATCTGCTTCAATGAAGCGATGTTCTCCAAGTAGTGAGTTTAATAAAGATGATTTTCCAACATTCGGCCTTCCGATGACAGAAACACGTAAAGAAGTAACCTCACGTACCTCAACAGGTGGTTTATTTAATTCATGTAGTTTCTCGTATATCTCATCTAATAAATCACCTACACCAAGACTTCTTGCAGCAGAAATAGCCCTAGGCGTCCCAATGGGCCAATTCATCCAATCTTTCTCATGGAGTTTACCCATAAGCTTCTGATTATCAGCCTTATTCGCAACGGTAATAACAGGAGCTTTTGCATTCTGAAGTTCTTTTGCGAGCTCGCGATCTTCCGGCTGAATGCCTGCCATAAGATCTGTTACAAATAAAATAAGGTCCGCTTCTTGTATAGCAAGTCGTGCTTGTTCGGCGATATGTTTTTCGATGAGGTCTCGATAATTAACATCTAAACCACCCGTATCAATAACGCGAATAACCTCTCCACGCCAAATACAATCGGCTTCATACCGATCTCGCGTTGTGCCCGCTATCGCGGAAACGAGGGATTTTTGCTCCTCGACAAGCTTATTAAAGAGTGAAGATTTCCCTACATTCGTTCGCCCAACGATAACAACTTTTGGTACCAGTGCTTGGGGTTTCATGTGTGTTTATTGAAGGACAATGCCCTGTGCATTTTGTCCTAATATGATTAAGAAGTCTATTTCTTCGTCAGAGGTTACTTGATGAGATCCGGCATCTGTCAGAGAAAGTTCTCTTGGTACGATTTCAGGAGAGGTGAGCCAGCCGGATGCAGATTGTCCAATATCTGCACTTAGGAATTCTTTTAGAATTTCAAGTTCCGAAGATTTTGCTCCGTCTGTTAAATCGTAAATGATCGTTCTGTCATAGCCACGTGTATCCGCATTGCCGATTTCTATCACATCAAATCCAGATCCCATGAGGACGTCTGCCGCTTCGGAAGCGAGTCCGGAAAGAAATGTTCCATTTTGAATCTCAACGCGGACTGTTTGTTCTGGAGCCTTAAGGTCCCGAGTGCTTGTGAAATTCAATTCTTCGTCATTGAACATATTTTCCACGAGGTATTGTACATCTGACCAATCATCGCGCTTAGGGAGAAGTACATAAGAACCATTAATCGTCGAGGAGTACAAAGGACTTCCTGGTGCATCATCAAGTACGAAGTGATTGATCTTATCAGATTCTACGTTTGGTGCAAGTTTTGCAAGTCGAATCATCTCCCAAATGCTCATATTTGTGTCAACATTTTTGTTGAAAATTTGTACAAGATTGTTTAATCGACCTGGATTGAGGAGCGTAGAGGTAGAAAGAAGTTTATCTTTTGCTGCCGTAATTACTTTCTGCTGTCTTGCAGCTCGAGCGAAATCAGACCCTTCTCCATTTGTTCCTTTACGTGAACGCGCGAACTGAAGGGCGGTTTCTCCGTCCATGTGCTGCCACCCAGCTTCAAAAGAAAGTGTTTGTGTTAAGTAATCATCTGTCGGATAGGAATAGTCGGTAAAACTTCTCTCAACATATATATCAACACCTCCAATGGCATCAATGACCTCTTCAAAGCTATCAAAATCAATTTTTACGTAGTAATTAATTGGCTCCGCAAGTACCTCCTCTAATGTATGAACCGCAAGATCGGGACCAGTACCAGCTTCTTCTGATTCACCGTATGCATTTGCATGATTCACTTTTCTCCATCCATAATCCCCCATAGGAACGACCATGTCTCGCGGAATGGAGAGCATACTTACGTCATTTGTTGAAGGTTTAATACTGGTGAAAATCATCGTATCGGTCAATTCAGGCCCCTCATGTCCTGCTCCGCCAATTCCCATGAGCAGAATATTTGTTCGATCATTTTCCTCGCCTCGTATGGTTTTATCTGCGGAAGTGATCAAGTGTTTTAGTGGAGAGAAGAGGGAGAGTGAATCATTCTCGGATTGAGAAGAAGTATGAACAACTTGATAAGAAAAAAGAACACCAACAGCCGCGAGAGAAAAAAAGAGTACCATGGCAAGATTTTTGCGCATTTTTTTTCGTTTTCTAGGAACGCGTTTTGGTGCTAAATTGTATTTTTTCTTGAGAAAATCAACGGAATGTTCTTCTGGCATATCTATTCGGAAGTATAGCAAAGTTTGGAGAAAAAAGAAGGGTCACTGCCACGGGAGATAACAGGACCCTTTTTAGATGAGAAGGAGGGTGAACCTCTGACCTATAGATCTTGTATATGATGAGGGTATGAATCCCCTCATATTTGCAATGAGATTTACTTCCCTAATGAGCTATACTTATAGTGACACGGAGATTAATACAAGAATATTCCTCTGTCAACCTGATTGATTTTTTTGAAATAATTTGGTATTATCTGCGTAAACAAATACATGAAATTTGGTGAAAAAAAATACACAGAAGATCATTTTCTGAGAAGATTACTTGGTTCGACTCTCGGATCGATTGCCCTTTTTTTGCTTGAAGTATTACAAATTGGCCTTATTGCAGGTGTCATTATTTTTAGTGTGCGCACCTTCCTCGTGAAACCGTTTATTGTGCAAGGGGGGTCTATGGAACCAAATTATCATGATAATGAATATTTGATCATCAATCAAACGAAGCATGTCTTTAAACGAGGTGATGCCATTGTATTTACTCCTCCAACAGATATAGACGACTTCTACATTAAGCGTGTTATTGGTTTACCGGGGGAGACAATTGAACTCAAAGATGGTCAATTGACGGTTTTTAATGATACGCATCCAAATGGTTTTGCCTTGCATGAATCCTATATAAATGAGTTTACTCATGGGCGTGAACGGGTCACGATCGGACTTGACGAATACTATGTTTTGGGAGATAATCGTGACTCGAGTGTAGATTCCAGAAATTTTGGAACGGTTCCTGCAGAAAATATTGTTGGTCGCGTATGGGTCAGGGGATTACCACTCGATAAGGCAGGAATTATTCAGAGACCGATTTATTCTTATTAAAATATGCAGAAAAAACCCGCAAAGAAAAAAGAAGAGGAAGTACCGAAGAGAAAAATAAAAACACCGAAATTGTTACGTGGATTCCGCGACATCCTTCCTGAGGAGCAAGTCTATTGGAATCGTGTAACAGATGCTGCTCGTAAAATTTCTGAGGATTATAGTTTTGGCCGAATACGCCTTCCATATCTTGAAACGTCAAAGCTATTCGAAAGAACTATCGGAAAGGGAACTGATATTCTTGATAAAGAAATGTACGGATTTAAAGATCCGGGAGAAGAGAATGTTGCTCTCCGTCCAGAAGCGACCGCACAGGTAGCAAGAGCCTACATTAAACATGGAATGCTTAATATGCCCCAACCTGTTAAATTATGGTATTTGGGTCCAATGTTTCGACATGACAGGCCTCAGGCTGGGCGTTATCGTCAATTTTGGCAATGGGGACTTGAAGTGCTTGGCTCTGCTGATCCGATTATTGATGCTCAAGTTATATTGATGATTTACAAATTCATGCAAGAACTTGGTCTCGATGTGCGCGTGAAGATCAATTCAATTGGCAGCGCCGATTCAAGGAGTGACTACATCATGGAACTTGTAAGTTATTTTAAGCAATTTCGTAAAAAGCTAAGCGATATAGATAAAAAGCGTTTGCAGAAAAATCCTTTGCGTTTACTTGATTCAAAAGAAGAAGGAATGGAAGAGCTTCGTAAGGACGCTCCGCAAATTATCGATTGGCTTGATGATGCATCTAAAGCAGAGTTCATGTCTCTCCTTGAATACCTTACGGATGCAGAAGTTGCCTATGAGCTAGATCCATTCCTTGTTCGAGGATTAGATTATTATGGAAAAACAGTCTTTGAAATCGTTGTAGCTGATGACACAGGAAAGAAGAGTCAAAATGCCCTAGGGGGTGGCGGACGATACGATGCATTAATAGAGCAGCTCGGTGGGCGTGAAGAATTTGCTGGCGCGATGGGTGCTGCGATTGGTATCGAGCGCGTTATTCTTGCAATGAAAGATGCTGGTGTTGATTTGGGAAAGGGGAATGAGACAGATGTCTTTTTCTGTCAACTTGGAGACGCAGCACGTCGTAAAGGACTTAATATGTTTGAAGATTTTCGTAAGGCAGGTGTTTCTATTGCGGAAGCATTTGGTAAGGGATCTTTGAAGGCTCAGCGTGAAGTTGCGGATAAAAGAAAAGCAAAAGTTGCGTTGATTCTCGGTCAAAAAGAAGTACTGGACGGTACGATTATTATTCGTGATATGGATAGCGGTGCTCAGGAGATTGTTGACTCGGGTAAGGTGCTGAGTATTGTGAAAAAGCGATTAAAATAAGACCATGAATTGATTGACAGATATTCTATTATTTGTTAGAGTGCGGTCAACCAAGAAAGAGGTGATATACATATGTCAAAAATACTTATTAAGAAA
>CAYWYQ010000013.1:0-18534 GCA_964462325.1 uncultured Gammaproteobacteria bacterium
TCCGCTATCCTTCCCCAGTGACAAGCACTGGGGCTTGCCGCGGGCAATGTCAATAAAAAGAGCCCCTTCGCCACCGAGGTGATGAAGGAGCAGGGAAGGAACATTTGCTCACTTCACTCATCTGTAGCGATGGAAGTCGCCAGGTGATCCGTGTAGCATTGTTCCCTGTTTCGCAGAACTAGATCTGCGAGAACTGGTTCCGGGCATCGACCGGCAGGTCCTCGAAATCGACGCGGCTCGAGATCAGCGTGTTGTCGTACGGGCTGCCCTCGATCCGGACGAACCAGCCAGTGTCGATGTGGCCATCTGGGTCCAGCGCAGGCTGGACAATCCCGTCGATGGTTCCGCTCTCGAACTCACTGGCACCCTCGGTGAGCTTGAACACGATCGTGTTCAGGCCATCGGTCGTCAGCACCTTGCCGTCGACGCCACGCATGAGCATGTGCGGCACGTCATCCTCGATCTTGCAGAACCGATCCAGGTCGAACAGGTCGATGAAGTCGCGGTTGTTGTCGATCGCCGCGATCATCTCGTCATTCGTCACCTTCTGGAACCGGAATCCGTCGAGAATGACGAAGTTGTTGTCGACGAAGTCCTTCATCACCGACATGTGGTTGAGGTTCTTGAATGTATCGACCTTCCCAGTGATCAGGTCGACCGTCAGCATGAAGCTGGACCAGTTGTTGCCGATGGAGTCGAGTCGAGTCTCGTTCTGACGTCCGACCAACTTCATCGCCTCGGTACCAACGTTGATACCGATATCGAGGTTGAAGTTGCCGACCGCCGCGGCACAGCCCGTCGCGAACTTCTGCAGCGACAGTCGAGCAGCATTGTCAACGAACTCGCTGTCCTTGATCAGGTTGCCGACCTGCATCGTCACGATGAAGGCCCGCTTCTGATCGTCGGTGATCGGAAGCTCGATGATGTTGATGGCATCGAGCTTGCCGTCGGCCTTCGGTGCATCGAGCTCGGTGAAGAGCAAGATCCCCTTCTCGATGTCGAACGCGATCCGGCGCAGCGCACCGGGATTCGGCACACTGTCCGGCAGTGCCAATCCGAGCAAATTGAAGTTGCTCGAATTGATATTCATCGCGAGCGACGGGAAAAGCGAAACAGTCATGAATATTCTCCGTTGGCACAAGGCCTTTGTAAAACCTATCAGGCAGGACGCCGTCAAGGGTACGATGTTTCCTTCAAAGCATGGACCATCCACACTTTTCAAGACAACGCGGCGAAGTATGCCAAAAAATAAAAAAACTGTCAAGGGCAATATGCAACCCGTATGACAGTTTTTTTGTTTAGAACTAGCAATTTACTCTTCCGAAGGGCGTTCAATCTTCACAGAAATAAGATCTGTATCAGATCCGTCACGCGCCGAAGCCCAGTATACATCGAGCCAGAATATACCTTCAGCATATGCAGATGTATCAATCTCGATTTCAAAATCTCCGAATTGACCAATATCTGGCGCATCTGCAATTGCATAATTACTTTCTAAAATATCACCATTCACATCTTTTAATCGGTATTCAACAACATTTTCAAACACCCTTGCAGATCCAATCACACGCAATATGTCATCAACCGCATCGCCTGGCAGAGGACTCATTAAAATAATATTCCCTTCAGATGATGAAAGAGATTCAACTGTGCCGTCACTCGCAAGAACTAATCGCGTATTTTCACCAATTTCATATTCCGCAAAGGTCATTTCTTCTTCCAGTATTTCTTCCTGTTGAACATCTTCCTCAATATCTAAACTATCTGGCACTAATTGCGCCGTGCACCCAGCACCAATCAGTATAAAAGCCGTGAAAAATAAGAAAAATTTCATATAACTCCTTTGTAGCAGATATTTTTGCTAAATACAATGATTGTAGGCAAAAATTCAACAAGAGTCATCATCTGGATTACGGGTTCGCTTCCCTCGCAAACCTGCTCGGTTTGCTCATTCGTCGCATATATAAAAAACCCAGAGCAAAAGCTCTGGGTTTTTTATGGGGCGGCTAACGGGAATCGCCCTCACCTCTCGCTTCTGCAGAAGCTCGGGCTCGGGTCCGGGCCTCGCGGTGCATCCTGCTGGCCGCACATCGCTCCGGCCGTTCGATTCCTCCGCAGACCTGCTCGGTCTGCTCGAAACGCAAAATAAAATACCCCAGTCTAAAGACTGAGGCATTTCATGGGGCGGCTAACGGGAATCGAACCCGTAATCCAGGTACCACAAACCCGTGTGATAACCGTTTCACCATAGCCGCCATGGTGTAGTAGATCTGGTACCCCCGGATGGAATCGCCTTCAACTCTCGGCTCTGCAGAGCCTCGGGAATTCAGGTCCGGACCTCGTTATGTTGTCTGCTGACAACATATAGCTCCGGTCGTTCGATTCATTTGTAAGTCAAACTATTGACTTACAATATTATATCCTACTATAACTTTTTTATTCCAAAAATATTTAGATTAGTCTGGTACCCTCGGAGGGAATCGAACCCCCATCAAGACCTTAGAAGAGTCCTGCTTTATCCATTAAGCTACAAGGGCTCATGGGGTTTTCCCCCAATATCCTAACTGAATATACGTTTTTCGTCTATGACAGTTCGCACAACGTATATCACACTTTTCAATTTCTGTACAGATCCTAGCCCATGAATAATGCCCCGACATTATACGAGCAATGTTCTCAAACTTCTCTTTTCTGTCACGATGATCAAAGTCAAGCACAATAGGGTCAGCCCCATGATAGTCGACGCAAGACTTATCGCTCAAATACTCAAGAAGTAATTTTCTTATCTTTTGACGATGTCTTTTTTGTGCAGCATATAAATCTGCTCTATTCTTGTACGGTATAGGGTTAGTGTAACATACACCAACCTTCGAATCAATCTATTTATCATGAAATTTTTTATGAATATCACGGAGCTGTTTGTCGGTTACATGCGTATATACCTGCGTTGTCGTAATCGATTCATGGCCGAGCATAGACTGCACACTACGGATATCGGCTCCATTATGCAATAAGTCGGTTGCAAATGTATGACGCAATACATGCGGTGTAACTCTCTTATTTATCCCTGCGATTAAAGCATTTTTTTCTATAATCCTTTGTACAGATCGCGAAGAAATCGGCAGAGGCTCACTTCCTGCTTTTGCTTTGTCATGACGCACAAAGAGATGATGGGACATATCCTTTCTTGCATCAATATAATCTTTTACTGCGTCCTTTGCAGATTTTGAAAGAAAAACAACACGATGTTTTGACCCTTTTCCCCTTACACTAAACTCTTCCTTCTTAAAGTTTATGTCCGTTATTTCAAGATTTGCGAGTTCCGAAACACGTAATCCGGTTGAAAACAGCATTTCGATGATGGCTTTATCTCTTTTTCCAATAATGCCACCAATTTCAAGTGGTGCTTCACGTAAGCGGTCTAATTCATCTTCATCAAGAATCTCAATATGTCTCGTTCCTTGTTTTGCAAGTTCAATTTTTTCAGGAGATAGAGTTTCTACATCTATTTTATGCAAGTATTTCAAGAATGAACGCAAAGCAATTAAATGATAATTTTGCGTCGATTTTTTTAAATTGACATCATCGCGTCCTTCGAGTTCTCGATTTAAGAATAACCGAAAATTCCGTACGAGATCTTGGGTTATTTTCTGTGGGTGAGGATGTTTTGCCCATTCGGCAAAGCGATTGAGATAAAAGTGATAATTACGAATTGTGCGTGCACTGCGTCCTCGTTCAATTTCCAGATATTCTAGAAATTGTTTTATAAGTTTTTGTAACTGATTTTGCACCATACAAATATATTATACCAACTGGAAAAGGTTCAACCTATTCCGAATAGCAGTAAAGGTTGAACCTTAGCACGCAGTCAGTTAGAGTGCCTCCGGTCTACCGCAACCATTCTTAATGCTCATTAGCGTTTTTTCTTTTACTTATAATCAAAACATGCTACGTTTCACCTTCCCACTTATTGCTCCCAGTTGCATTCGATAGCTTTTCTATTGACAATATAACCTTAAATCGCTATGATTCTGGCACATTTTAAAAAAGTCGTTGACCATGGCTAGCGGATGAGCTCGCTTGACTACGATCATCGAATGAAAGAAGAAACTATGCTCTCAAAGAAACAGAAACAAAATATTATAAATAAGTACAAGACGCATGAAACCGATACCGGTTCACCGCAAGTACAGATCGCGATTCTCACATCAGAGATCAAAGACCTGACTTCGCATCTTCGTACCCACAAAAAGGACTTCAGTTCTCGTCGAGGACTCCTGAAAAAAGTGGTTGAACGTCGACGTCTCCTAAAGTACTTGGAACGAGAGGATGAAAAAGCGTATACAGACATTGTAGAAGCTCTCAAACTCCGTATTTCAAAAACAAATTCATAATGGTAGGCTCGCTTTTTGCGGGCCTTTCATGTATTTATACTTTCTGACGCTCAAAACGTCATTTGTAGAAAAATACGCTATACTATTTATATATGATCAATACAAAACATCGCCGCGTTGGTGTCTTCATCGATGTACAAAACATGTACTATAGCGCGCGAAATTTATTTAATAGAAAAGTAAACTTTTTAAATCTTGTTAAAGCTGGTGCAGAGAATGGAGAACTCATTCGCGCACTTGCCTATACCATTTCAACAGAGGAAGGTTCGGAAGAAGCATTCTTTAATGCACTACGAACAGAAGGAATTGAGGTTATTTCAAAAGAACTCCTTGAATATCATGGAGGAAATAAGAAAGGAGATTGGGATGTCGGGCTCACAATAGATGTCGTACGCATGCTCGATATGCTCGACGTCGTTGTGCTTGTTTCTGGGGACGGTGATTATGTTCCGCTCGTTGAATATGTGCAGAGCAGGGGAAGAATTGCACATGTAATGTCTTTTAGAGAGTCAACATCTGGGAAATTAGTAGAAGCAGCCGATGTCTATACGAATTTATCTGATTCAAAACGAAAATTTCTTATCACTGATAAGCGACGTGCAACAGCTGCACGCACCAAAAATCAACGATCTACAAAAAAGCCTACGGTAAAAGCAATCAAGATTGATAAACAAGATGACGCCGTAGAAGACATTGAAGAGAGACGTACAAGACGACTCACATTTTAGTCATGTATTTGGCTGCGGGGCATCTGCCTCGCGCTGAGTCTATGACTCAATTAACAATTAACTCGGCCTAGGACGAAGAGATCTCCATTGCGATTATGCAAGGCAGATTTTGCGCTCTAGGCTGAAAATCTATGGAAAAAAAAGTATTTAAGACAATGTTTGGAGGGAAAGAGATTACCATTACAACAGGACAATTTGCACCAGCAGCAAATGCAGCATGCACGGTACAGATGGGGGACACCGTTGTACTTGTAACGGCCGTGATGGGTTCACAGGCGCGATCAGGAATTAGTTATTTCCCGCTTATGGTGGACTATGAAGAGAAATTATATGCCGCTGGACGCATTAAAGGATCTCGATTTATTAAAAGAGAAGGAAGACCAACGGATGAAGCGGTACTTGTCGGTAGATTTATCGACCGAGCACTTCGCCCACTCTTCAATGAAGAGATGCGCCGAGATGTGCAGGTGATCGTGACCGCACTTTCATTTGACGGTGTCCACGACCCAGATATTTTAGGATTAATTGGTGCATCATGTGCACTCCATATAAGTGATATTCCATGGAATGGTCCGATTGGTGCTATTCGAGTAGGCGGACAAAATGGTTCTCTTATTATGAATCCAACCTATGAAGAACGTGCCGCAAACGATTTCGATTTAGATATAGCAGGAACAACTGAAAAAGTTGTCATGATTGAAGCGCGTGCAAATGAAACAGATGAGCAAACCCTAATCAATGCGTTTGAAAAGGGTCGTAAAGAACTTCAACCAATTATTGAACTCATCGAAAACATTCGTGTAGAAGTAGGGAAGGAAAAGGTAGATCTGTTCACGCCAAAAACGGATGAGGAAAAGCAGGAACGGGCGCGAAAAGAAGAAGTGGAGGCACTCTCTCTTTCATTCCTACGATCTCAAATGGAAGAGCTCTTTTTCAGTAAGCCTCTTGCAACAAAGAAAGAACGTTCACTTGCAAAGGCAGAACTTGAAGCAAGACTTGTTGCACATCTCGAATCTCAAGAAGTGACAAGTGATGAAATCGGTATTGGTGTCAGTCTTGTGTACGACTTTGTCGCGAATGAAGCTTCACGCATTATTTTAGAAGAAGGAAGACGGTTAGATGGGCGCGGAATGACAGAAGTACGCCCGCTTGGTGTTGAAGTTGGTCTATTACCACGCGTTCACGGGGTAGGGTATTTTGGACGAGGGGAAACGCAGGTTCTCTCTGTTTGCACACTGGGTGCACCGGGAGATAAACAGATTCTTGATGGAATGGAGACTGTGACAGAAAAACGGTATATGCATCACTATAATTTCTTACCGTTTTCGGTAGGAGAAGCGCGACCTCTGCGCGGAGCTGGACGACGAGAGATCGGTCACGGAGCTCTTGCAGAAAAAGCACTTGAACCAATGCTCCCCTCTCAAGAAGATTTTCCCTATACAATACGGGTTGTGTCAGAAACCATGAATTCAAATGGATCAAGTTCTATGGCATCAACCTGCGGATCTACACTCGCTCTTATGGATGCCGGTGTTCCAATCAAAAAACCTGTTGCAGGAGTTGCAATAGGAATTGCGTCACGCGGAGATGATCAATGGAAGGTTATTACAGATATTCAGGACCTTGAAGACGGAAAGGGAGGAATGGACTTTAAGGTAACAGGAACACGAGATGGTGTTACCGCTATTCAAATGGATACGAAAACACAAGGTTTAACTCAAGAAATGATTGTTGAGGCATTTGAGCAGGCGAAGAATGGTAGAAATACCATTTTAGATCAAATGGAAGCCGTTATCGCAACACCGAAAGCCGAACTCTCCGCCTATGCACCACGTATTATGAGTTTAAAGATTGATCCAGAGAAAATTGGAGATGTTATCGGTCCAGGTGGTAAAATTATCAATAAAATTATTGAGGAAACTGGTGTTGAGGCTATTGATATTGAACAAGATGGTCTTGTTATGATTACATCCAAGAATCAAGAGTCCGGACAAAAGGCCTATGACTGGGTTCACGGCCTTACACGTGATATAGCTATCGGAGAACAGTTTGATGCAAAAATCGTGCGCATCATGGATTTTGGAGCTATTGCAGAACTCGAACATGGTAAGGATGGAATGGTTCATGTGTCAGAACTAGCACCGTGGCGTGTTGGAAAAGTAGAGGACATTGTCAAGATGGGTGATACGGTAAAAGTAAAGGTCATTGCAAAGGAAGGCGATCGCATGAGTCTTTCTATGAAACAGGCCGACGGCAATGTATATACAGAAGAAATGAAAGCAAAAGCGCAAAAACAATCACCAAGACCCGCAGGAAAAAAACCGGCGCCAAAACCATTCAGAAAACCAAGATCATCTGAAAAATAGGCATGAAACAGAGTCTTTCCATCGATTTTAGCAGAACAGCTCGTCCTACTCGGCGGGCTGTTTGGGTTTTTCTCTACGGAATTGCAGCCCCTCTATGCACATTTTTTATTATTGTATTGATCTTCAATGTTAACAATACGGCAAAAATTGCACCAAAGACGTCAAATGCCTCTATTAGAATACAGATAAATAAGCACTCATTACATCAACTTAATACATTATTCGCTCGTTCTAGTATTGTAGGTTCTCATTACGGTGTTAAAGATGCCCTATTTCAGGCGAAAAAAGAGATTACGCTCCATTTCAACCATCAACAATTGGTCGGAATAGGCATTGACCGACACATTTTGCAGGAAAACGTAGAGAATTATGGACTTTTTACGACTCATTTCAACGGCAATACGCTCATAAGCGATATACGCGAGTCAGAAAAACGTTCTACGAAGCTTCTTTTACGTGGAAATGGACAATTAATACTAGAAAATGGCATCATCCCTCTTCATCTCAAGAAAAAATACTTGCAGTTGCGTGGTGTAGGGGTGCCTGCTTCAAAAATATCTACCACAACACTACCCGATGAGGCTGAAATAGATACATTTCTGCATTTTCCAATCGATATCATGCATGTACTCGGTATTTCTGATATTCAGTCCCTCATTCATGGCTTTGATCCTGCTGGAGAAATACTCTCTATCTCTTCTGCAGATCGGTCTACCACAGAAGACCTGGCTCATATAGGTAGAAAGTGGATGCAATCATTAAGTTTGTCTACTTCTGTCTTGACAATCGATGACGGAACACAAATTCAGGAAATACTATCTCCTACGCAGGATATTCAATCCAGCATTGAACAGAATGAAACATCCTCTCTTATCACCCTACGAAATGGTGATGATATGCTTCGCATCATTTCTACACCAGAATTGACTCGCTTCACTAACAGAGAAGGATTCGTACAAAGTGGCCAAAACAAGCAAAGAAATGTCTGCAAAAACTCTGCACACTCTTTCATTTCAAATACAAGTCCATACTTTGAACCGTTATTGAATCAATTTGGTTCTCAATCTTTCATATCAATTGATCAACTGTCCGGTATCGATATTGGTAGAAAATCAGTCTATATGTGTTTATCTGTGGATAACCTGTGAGTTATCCCAATGTTATCCACAGGCTGAGCATCACTATACCTAATAAGTTATACACATAAGACGTTTTATCCTTATTTAATAGGGTATTTAATGTGTTGACAATAGTTGTTCAACTGAATACAATTATTAATGTAGTCGTTCTTTAAACAATCTCGTCTGTGTGTAATGACACGGGGGAGGTGTCCCGAAAACCCACACTGCGACTGAGCAGTTTCGGGGCATATCTCACTACTTTACTGACGGTTCGCGATTTCAGTTATTTTTAAGAACTTGGTTAGCCATAACGGGGGATGGTAAAACCAGCGATTGGTAGAGTAGGTGTCATGTAGAGGTGAAAAGTTGACGCCGAGTGAGGAGAGTGTTGTGTTGATAATACATATTATCGCCACGACCCTCTCCCTACGAACGGTGTCCTAGCGCCTACGTAGGGGTTTAGCTGGAATGTAATCTATTTCAAGTCCAAGCTACCCCTTTTTCTTTTTCTTTTTCTTGAATTATTCTTCATTTTCTATTATGATCCATGAACATTAACGTCCACATATGACAAAGAAAACACATAGCAAGTCTTTTATCGAGGAAATGAAAGGCGTATTAACGGCCGAGCAGTCAAAACTAGAAAAAACACTTGTACGCATTGCACACAAAACAGGCAAAGGCGCAGGGAAGTATGATGCAGATTTCCCAGAATACGGCGATGATGAGGACGAAAATGCCATGGAGGTCGCTGAATATAGTAGTAGTCTCTCTTTAGAGTCAGAATTAGAAAAGTCTCTCCGTGACGCAAATAACGCGCTTAAGCGAATAGAAGAGGGGACTTATGGCGTCGACAAATACACAGGTGACCTCATCGCTGAAGGAAGATTGCGCGCAAGACCTACTTCCACATCATCTGTCGCAAGTAAAAAAACGCTCACGCAAGAAATGTAATCATGCGTCTATTCTTGTATAGTATTCCTATTTTGGTACTTCTGGTGGATTTATTGATAAAATTCACCATATTGAACACGCTCCAGGAAGGTGAGCGTGTTTTTGGTAGCTTGATTGATATAACCCTTTATAAAAATCTAGGTATTACGGGGAGTTTTTATATTCCTCAATATATCCTACTACCACTTTCGGTTATTATTATAGGTTTATTCTTGTTCTGTTTATACAAAACAACCCAACCCTATATACACATCGGTCTCTTCTTTATCATTTGCGGTGCAATAGGGAATTTCTTAGATCGTTTACTAAACAGCTTTACCACAGATTATATCCTTTTCTTCGAGGTTTCTGTCATAAATCTGTCGGATATCCTCATCATATTTGGCATATTGGTTATTTTGCTCTATTCTAAAAGTAATCAATCATAAACTCCCCACATATAAATTATATGGGGAGTTTTTCTCTTATGAGCTGTGCCGTCACTGGACTCACAACACATATTGTACGTATTGAAGTCGATATCGCATCCGGTTTACCGGGGTTTTCTATTGTTGGACTTCCAGATACAGCTATTTCTGAATCAAGAGACCGTATTCGAGCCGCTATTCGCAATAGTGGTTACTCATTTCCACGCACAAAGGTAATTGTAAACCTTGCTCCAGCAGATTTAAAAAAAGCCGGCCCTTCTTTTGATCTTCCAATTGCCATAGGTATACTTGTCGCTTCAGAACTTATTCCAAAGGATATTGTTCAAAAATATTGCTTTATTGGTGAATTAGGGCTCAGTGGCGAAATACGTAAAGTAAAAGGAGCTCTTCTTATTGCAGACACATCAGAGGTACATGATACCGCCGGAATCATTTTACCGCAGAGCAATGCGCAAGAGGCTTTACTGGCACAGAGGAATGTTTTTGCCTTTAAAACGCTTCAGGAGCTCGTTCTCGCCCTACAAAACAATATATTCAAGCCAGAGACCCCCTTAAAAAAGCAAAGGGTCCGCACGACACATAATGCATCATCATTTTCTGACATCATTGGGCAAGAACAAGCAAAACGTGCACTTATGATCGCGGTTGCTGGAGGGCATAATATTCTTATGTCTGGCCCTCCTGGATCAGGAAAAACACTTCTTGCAAAATCATTACCAAGTATCATGCCTCCACTGACAAGACAAGAAGCGATGGAGGTCACAAAAATCCATTCTGTCCTTGCATCGCACGATATATCCTCACTAAAAAACATACGGCCATTCCGCTCCCCGCATCATTCAGCGTCTCATGTGGCACTTATCGGGGGCGGATCTCGACCAATGCCTGGGGAAGTAACCTTCGCGCATCGTGGTGTCTTGTTTTTGGATGAATTCCCAGAATTCTCCAAGAAAGCCATTGAGCATCTAAGGCAACCGATCGAGGATGGCATTGTACATATTGCTCGTTCGGCCGGTAGTGCATCATTTCCTGCACAATTTATGCTCGTTGCCGCAATGAATCCATGCCCATGTGGCTTTGCAAGTGATCCTGACAGAACCTGTACATGCAGTCCACATCAATTAGAGCAATACTCCCAAAAAATATCGGGGCCAATCGCTGATAGAATCGATGTATTTATAGAAGTGCCACGCATTGATTTCATAAGACAAAAAAGCAAGAAAAAGAATCAAAACCAAGAAAAGGTACGCACAATAATACAAAGGGCAAGAACAATTCAATATCACCGCTATGCATCGCATAAAACGAATGCAGAGGCATGCCAAGGAGATATTGAAACCCATTTCCATCTGACAAAAAAAGCAGAGCGATTCTTGCTAAATGCGTACAAGGTGTATCTTTTTTCTGTTCGTGGATATACACGTATACAGAAAATAGCTCGCACAATTGCCGATCTCGAAGATAGTGCGGAGGTACAAGTAACGCACATTGGCGAGGCCATTCAGCTCAAATGCGGTCTTTAACGTATATAATCAAGTGGATTTTTGAAGACACCACCTACGATAACCTCGAAATGTAAATGTGTTCCTGTTGATTTTCCTGTTGTCCCGCAACGACCAATCGCCGTTCCCTTGCTAATTTGCTGCCCGGGAGAAACATACATACTCGCATGGTGCCCGTAACGCGTTACAATTCCATTCCCATGATTAATTTCTACGGTATTCCCATATCCCCCTTTCCAACCAATATATTGTACAACACCATCATCTGCTGCATAGTTGTCATGTACAAAATGACAGTCAATATCAAGACCTGTATGAGACCAGCTTTTATACTGTGTAATCACATGAAGATCCGTTGGCCAAACCATTGATCCCGACCCCGTTTGCGCAGGGGCAATCGTTGAGGTTTCTGACCTTCTAGGACTTGTTAGAATATTGCTGACATTTTCTCGAACAGCTACCGGTGCAATCGTAATCATTCCGTTGGGTACGATTAACACATCACTGATACGTAAATCGCTCGAATCTGTCAGTTGATTAAAGGTAATAATCTCCTCTGCTTCAGCATCATATTTATTCGCAATACTTAATAATGTATCACCACTCTTTACAGTATGTATCACACCAGAAACAGGGGGAATCGTTAATTCCTTTCCAAGTGAAAGTGTACTCTTTACCGTAAGATCATTCGCCCAAAGAAGCGTATTAAGCGATATGTTAAATTCTGAAGCAATGCTCGACAATGTGTCCCCCGATTGCACAGAATAAGATAAAATTTCCTCTCGGTCCGCAACAGAACCTAAACTGGTACTCATGGGTGTGGTTGCAATACTTGAACCTCCCATCAATGATGTGCCAATAATATCGATCGCTGTTGGATCAATACCTAATGTTCCAGAGGTAACAGCTGTCTGGTCTTGATACCTATACGATGCACGCAATGTCCCTTCCTCAAAATCAATATATTCCTCCACCAATTGCCCTGCTTGATCCGTTACAAGTTTATACATGAGACTTTTCTGACCAAATGTCTCCGCACGCACAGGGTCTGTATTTACATTTAGTACAACGGTAATTGCTACAATACTGATGAGTAAAACATGTACAATGTACCGATTCGTTATCCAAAACATGAACCGATTTTTTGCTGGATTATAGATATGTGCCAGCTGACGTTTTATTCCGTATACGAACTTATATAATGGAACAAGAAGTAAAATAACACCCCTCACCATAAAGATCGTAGGCAAAAACAGCGCCTTTATTAGTCGCAGAGTGACCGGCTTAATTCTTACAAGCACCTGAATAATTTTCAAACCAATGGAGATAATGAGCTCCTTTATCTTTTGAATCATAGATGGATACAACTGAAATTGTAATTCCTTGATGATGCCTGTCAAGCAATTTTATCTATTTATCGCGAATATAAGCTGTTTTATTTTCTTGTGTACTTCATTGAAATGCATTGACAAACCCTCTGTATTACGGTACAATCCTCGCAAATATTCTATGAGCTATACACTTAAAAACAAAGAAAATAAGGCCGTTTTTACTATTACTATTCCCTTAAAAGAAGTTGAGAAAGGCATGCGTACATCAGCAGAGTCCATGTCAAAAGAAACAAAAATTCCTGGATTTAGACCCGGAAAGGCATCATACGAGGTAGTAAAAAAACGCATCGGAGAAGTAAAATTACTTGAAAATGCAGCAGAAACACTTGTCCGTGACGCTTTTCTGCAAGCAATGCTTGCAGAAAATCTCGATACTGTTGGACAGCCATTTTTCACCGCAGAAAAAATGGCACCAGGAAATGACCTCATCTTTAAAGTTGAGATCGCTCTGTTCCCACATGTGACGAAACTTGCTGATTATAAAGAACTTTCTGTAAAAAAACAGTCAACAAAACCAACAAAAGAGACGATTGAACGCGCAAAGAAGGACTTAGTTCTCATGCAAACAAAAGAAGTACGAAAGGAAAAGGAGAAGAAGTTAGAGAAAGGAGATAAAGTTGTTGTAAATCTTACAATGAAAAAAGATGATGTTGTTCTTGAAGGTGGAGAAGGTCAAGATCACGGCATCTATACAAGTGAACCATATTATATCGATGGTTTCATTGATAAAATTATCGGGGCAAAAGAAGAGGAAACACGTGATTTTATACTCACATTCCCTTCTGATCACTTCCAAAAGCATCTCGCAGGGGCAGAAATCAATTTCTCAGTTCAAATAAAAGAAATCTTTGCACTTGAGGCACCAAAAATTGATGATACATTTGCAAAAGCTCTAGGATTAACGGATGTAAATGAGTTGGAAGAAAAACTCTCGGAGAATCTTCAGAACGAAAATGAGGCTGAAGAAAAAATGAGACAAGAAAAAGAAGTTATGGAGGCTATTATTGCTCAATCAACATTTGATGCCGTACCAGACATACTTATCAACCAAGAAATCAATAGAATGATTCATGAATTAGAGCACTCGATCAAGAGTCGTGGCATGACAATGGATGATTATCTTGGACAGATTGGGAGGGGACTTGCCGAATTGAAGCTCGACTTCACACCAACAGCACTAAAACGTATTCAGTCTGCAATTATCATTAAGGAGATAGCGAAAGATAAGACATTCCAGGTAGAAGAGGGAGATATCGATGCGCAAATTGATAAAATAGCTGACCAATATAAAGATAATAAAGATGCGATGAAAAAAGTACATGAGCCAGAATATAGAGATTATGTCGCATACCAAATGACCAATAAACTCGTCCTCGACCACCTTCGAGAAACAATCGTTAAATAAAAAAACCTGAGTGAAAGCTCAGTTTTTTTTACACGTTTATTATGATTATTGTCATCGAAGTAAAGCCGAACAGTAAAGTAACTCAGGTAATCGGAAAAAGAGAAAGTGGCACGATCAGAATTGCCATTCAAGCACCCGCAAAGGACGGAAAAGCGAATAAGGCTCTTATCACAGTTCTCTCTAAGCACCTTGGGATTGCGCCGTCACGTATCAGAATAAAGCGAGGAGCAAGAGCGCGCATAAAGCATATTGAAATTCCTAACGGGACTATCTTACCTTTTTAGGCGGATGATCAACGCCTCCTTCTGACCAAGGGTGACAGCGAAAAATACGTTTTATTCCATATACCACACCCAAGAAAAGCCCAAAACGACCCATATATTGCTTGGTATATTCACTGCATGTGGGATAAAACTTACAAAACCCATGCGGATAAAACATTCGTAATGGTCCATGATCAAAGGAAAGTGTTTTTTGATACATGGTAATGAGAAAAGCACCTGTCTTTCTTGGTAATTTGCCAAAAGACAACATAGGTCATTCTCGTATCAGCTTCGCTTTTCTAAATACATGTAGTATTTTCTGTTCCATCTCTTCATGAGAGAGTTCAAGTGCTTTTTTTGACACAAGAAGCATTACGTCAAAGCCCGGTTTTATCTTTTGAACATTTAGCCGTAGAATCTCCCTATATTTTCTTCGAATTTTATTTCGTCTGACGGCCGACTTGTGTACTTTGATACCTACGACAACAGTAAAACGTGAATAAGGGAGATTATTCTTCTTATATTTAATGCCACAAAACGGATCAAAAACACTCTTTCCTTTCTTTAAAACAGAAGCGATGTCACCGTCATGCCGTAATCGAAATTGTTTTGCAAACATAGGAACAATACCAAGTTATTTAGAGAATAAATTCATTATAGCGAAAAAGAGGCCGTAGCCTCTTTTCTTATCGTGGCCGGGCGACAACAGCAAGTCTTTTTCTTCCCTTTGCGCGTCGTCGTTTTAAAACAGCGCGTCCTGTTGCTGAAGCCATTCGTGCACGGAATCCGTGCTTACGAGCTCGCCGACGTTTTTTTGGTTGATGCGTTCGTTTCGGCATATTTTTGTTTAGTCCAAATCTTATTTAAATGAGATTGTGGCTACTTCCGAGCATTACTTGGAAGATAAAAGTGGCTAGAGAATACCATTCGCAGGTATTATTGTCAAGGGTTTGCACCGTATCCACATGTACACACAGCTTATCCACAGTCTATCCATTGTTTAAGGATTTTTACGCATTTGTAGGCTGTGGATATCTGTTATAGTATGGTGACAATCACCTATTTGAGGGGGTCAATACTATGAACACACATGAATTATGGCAAGCAGCCCTTGGCGAGCTTGAACTTAAATTAAGCAAGGCCCACTTTACAACGTGGTTTCGAAATACCTTTATTACAAAATTTTCTCCTCATGAGATTGTTATTGGTGTTCCAAACACATTCACAAAAGCATGGCTCGAGAAAAAATATCATAAAGACATTGTAGATTGTTTGGAAAATATCACCGAGCAAACAATACGTGGACTTGAGTATAAAGTAGAGTCACGCCCAACAGAACCTGTACCTGTAGACTTCTCTCCACCTCCACAGAAAGAACCCCCTCAGGAAAAAAAGCCGGGTATAGAAGACTATGGATTCACGACAGAGTCCTACACAAACTCCGCACAGCCATCTTCTGCAATCAACAATAGTTATCTTTTCAAAACATTTATTGTCGGAAAGCAAAATGAGCTTGCCCATGCAGCTGCACAAGCTGTTTCCATGCAGCCCGGAGGAACATATAATCCTTTATTCATCTACGGAGGGGTTGGGCTAGGTAAAACACATTTATTGCATGCCGTTGGGAATGCAATCTCAGAACAGAATCCAAATGCAAAAGTCCTCTACGTAACATGCGAACAATTTACAAATGACTTTATCCAAGCGGTTCGCAGTGGTAAAGCAAAAGAATTCAAAGATCGTTATCGCAATGTTGATCTCCTCCTCATTGATGATATTCAGTTCATTACAGGAAAAGAGGGAACGCAAGAGGAATTTTTCCATACATTCAATGCTCTTCATCAAGCGAATAAGCAGATCATTATAAGCTCTGACAGACAGCCAAAAGCTATTGCTGCTCTGGAAAAGCGTCTTCTTTCCAGACTTGAATGGGGAATGCTCGTCGATATCGGCGCTCCAGACCTTGAAACACGTGTCGCTATTTTAGAAATAAAATGCCAGGAGCGAAATGTAGAAATTCCAAGAGAGATCCTCCATTTTCTCGCGGACAATGTGCAGTCCAATGTCAGAGAACTTGAAGGAGCGCTCAATAAAATAATTGCGTTTCATCAGTTTAAAAATATCGAGCCCACCATCGAGTCTTGTCAGCCACTGATATCAAGCTATGAAGCGAGCAGCATGAAGAAAACGATATCACCAAAGTATATTATCGTCACCGTTGCAGAATATTTTGATATATCGCGAGAGGATATCCTGGGAAAGAGTCGTGAAAAGCGCCTTGCTTTTCCAAGACAAATCGTCATGTATCTTTTACGAGAAGAAATGAGTCGTTCTTACCCATCTATCGGCCAAGAATTGGGCGGACGTGATCATACAACTGCTATGCATGCCTACACAAAAATTTCTCGACTCCTTGAAACCGATGAACAACTCAAACGAGACCTGGAACTCATTAAGCAGAAGTTTTATTCTGGATAAAGTGAGGATAAGTGGATAAATAAACACGTATAACTCTGTTTATAAAACCGGGGAAAAGTCTGGGATCAAATTCAGTGAAAAACTGTGCACGTTTTATACAGAAGTCTATACAAAAACTGTGCACAGATTCGAGGACTAGATCCATCAATAAACATCGTGCCCAAATAGACTTATCCATACCATCCACACCCCTTATTATTACTACTGTCTTATATACAAATATATTTAATTAAAGACAAGGAGGACTAACCCCTATCATGTGAAGCTCTCGTGTACAAAAGAAAATCTCTGGCAAGGACTCGCTATTACAAGTCGTATTAGTACAAAAAATGTTAATCTACCTATTCTTGAAAATGTTCTATTAAGAACAGAGGGTGGGGGACTAAAACTCATTTCCACAAATTTAGAAATAGCTATTACCTGTACGATTCGAGGAAGAGTGGAACAGGAAGGGGAGTATACGGTTCCTTCTAGGCTGTTTTATGACTTTGTAAACCTATTACCCAATGAAAGAATCGATGTAGATCTTTTAGATAATAGTCTGCTCGTTGCTTGTAAAAACACAAAGACAAAATTAAATGGAATTCCTTCAAGTGAATTTCCCCTCGTACCCCCTGTTATTGGAGAGCAGGTATACTCTATTTCTGTGCAGGAGTTCAAAGAGGGACTTGGACGTGTTTTGTTTGCTGCTGCAACAAATGAATCAAGACCGGAACTTGCGGGAGTACTCTTTTCTTTTCATGGTGAACCTGCTGGAAGTGGAAAGTGTGTGCTCGCAGCAACAGATAGTTATCGATTATCGGAAACGATTCTTACGGTAAGCGGAGGGAGCTCTGTAGAAAAGAAGGTAATTATTCCTCAAAGGACCCTCTCGGAGCTTCATCGAATTTTAGGGGTATTTAAAGACGACGTAGAGGCACCCCCAAGTATTGAGATTGG
Source organism: uncultured Gammaproteobacteria bacterium (assembly GCA_964462325.1). Lineage (GTDB taxonomy): Bacteria > Patescibacteriota > Patescibacteriia > UBA9934 > UBA9934 > CAYFMS01. Next base: position 17,970 of record CAYWYQ010000013.1, read on the forward strand.
ATTATCGGAAAATCAAGTCGTTTTTCGATATGGAGTTGTTGAACTTACATCGAGAATGATTGACGGAAGTTATCCAGACTATCGACAGATTATCCCCAGCGCGGTGAATACAACGATAGAAGTCGGTCGAACGGAAATGATTCAAGCGATTAAATCGACAAGCCTATTTTCAAAGCAGGGGTTATATGACATTAAACTTTCCTCTAAGGGCGCTGAGGGGCTCGAGATTCGCTCGAACAATACAACGAGGGGAGAGAATACAGTTTTGTTAGCTGCAAGCGTTACAGGTCAAGATAGCGACATTGTTTTGAACTATAGGTATGTACTAGATGGATTGAATGCATTAACCGCAGAAAAGATTTTCATTAAAATTATTGACGGCGCAAATCCGTGCATTATAGAACCAGCAGGTATGCCGGATGAGAAGTTTCAGTATATTGTCATGCCGATCCGTCAATAAAAATACTTCCGCTTGATAATTAAAGAACTTTGCATTCACTTTTTCCGGTCCTCGACGCCGTACCTTTCAGTACGACTTACTTCGGTCCTCAACGTTCAAGCAAAT
>CAYWYQ010000014.1:0-6414 GCA_964462325.1 uncultured Gammaproteobacteria bacterium
CACAAAGCGTGAATGTAAAGTACGCCAGTATATAAACGGAATAAATAAAAACCGGTGGATACTTCTTTCAAAGTTCACCCACCGGCCAAGAGACCTGCTCTAGCGATTACCTGGAATCGGTGTCCAATTCGCCGAACCGGATCGCAGGGTCACCGGCGTATTCAGGCGACTGAATCGCCCTCCTACTACGATGTCCTGCGTCTGCCGCACTCTGGCCTTCCAGTAATGCGTCAGATCGACGACAATCGGACAGGTGACCCAGCGCGTTTCCTCGCCAAGATCCACCAGACAATCGTCGCTCGCCGGAATCGGTTCACGCCTTGGACCAATGCGTTCCAGTTGGTACGCGTAGATCCGCCAGTATCCCGAACCAATCACGCCCGTACAGGACGCACCGGGAGGAATCACATACCGGCGATCAGCAAGATCGCGATCCTCGTGGGCCACGACTGGGGCCGCTCCACCTGTTGGGTGGAAAATGACCGGCATGACCTCGCCGACACGGAGCTGCCTGCTCGTAGCGTCCTTGATGGCAACGATGTAGACGGACTCGGTCGAGTCATTCTTCACCGTGTAGCGCCATCCAGGGGCATTGGAGTCCGGCATCGCACCAATAGTGCAAACCGCCGGATTCCAGCTTTGCGCCAGCACGCTCGATACGAATAGAAGAAACAATGTGAACATCATTCCTCCCCTTCCTCGATTTCTTCTGCAACTTCTTCCGTCGCGATTTCGGTCGCGACTTCACGCTCCGTCTCGGCGACATCTGCCCGCGCTCCTTCCTGATCAGCACGCACACCCTCGAGCTCTGCGATTTCTCGCAAACTTCGAACATGCTCGCGCGTTCCAAGGTGGATCTGTGCAACCTCGTGACTCGCCCATGCGGGTACTTCAGGAGTAGTAGCTACTTGTCTAACCGGAGTTTGTATCTCCAGTGTTTCTGGTCTCACCCACTCATTCCTGCAGCGAGTGCTGCGAGAGCTATTCGATCCAATCCTATTGCTGTACGTGCAATCAGACGACTGCATGACCAGCCCTTGTTGAACCTGAATTGGCACTTGCTTCACACATCCAATCATTGCAAACAGCATGATGGCGACCACGACAAGCATTGCGTTTTCGAAGAAATTCGACATCGTTCACCTCAATTCTCAAGTAGTTGGTTTTTCGCTAAAACAAGTTGTAAATATACATTCCTCATGCAGGTTTTCACACCTGATGTAGGAGAAAAAATATACCATATTTTTATCGTTCTGTCAATATTTTTTATACTTTTATTCGCTTATATTAGCGAAATATCGACTCTCAGACTCCTGCCTTCTATTCGATAATATACTAAGAAGAAATTCCTTGTTTTTATTGACTTTTACGTGATTTTATGGTATATTTACCCTCCAAATTCTACCCTCGCGGGTCGGATTTGTAGCTGTTCTTTTCTCAATTTGAACCTACAAAAACACAACAAACCCGCAAGGAGGCCTACATGGCCAGAAGTAATCAGAAAAAAGAGGTGAGCTTCCTCGATTGGATCCCCGGCGTTGCCGGTAGTCTTTTCAGGGAAGGTTCCTATGCACAAGGTGCGGGACGTGAATTCGTCGAACGCGCTATCGAAAAGATCAAATGGAACGAAGTTCAAGACGGAAAAGGTCTTATGGGCAGGCTCGCCAATATCTTCCTCGCAGCACGCGAGAAGCTCGGACCAACCGGATCTATCCTCTTTTTCGAGGGTTTGTCTGAGATTGTTGAGAGTGTTGGCAAAACAACCCCTCCGCATATCAGGCCGCTTTTCCGTATTGCCGCGACATTGATCGCTGCTTCCGGATCTGCAGATCTTGGAGAAGCAGAGGATCACGAGGTACGTGACCACTTTCACCGTATCGGTCAACAGATCGATGCAACCATGCAGGGAGTTCCTGTACCACCAGACCAAGGAGGCGCTATGCGCACGCAGAACGCCCCTGAGGCGGAAGAGAAGAAACCGTACTACGAACTCCCCGAGTTCACAAAGGAACGTGAACGCGCATTCTTCCTTTGGATGCGCTTGCTCGAGCTCGATAACAAGTACGACAAGTTCGATATGCACGGCCGTAGCAATATGCTCGCTGCTCGTACAGTATCGGCGCTTCACCAAGCACCGATTGTGGTTGCGCGGCTTCCACGCTACAGTAGCCGCACGTATAAGGAGTATCGAGACATCATCGATTGGATTGTCGCGCATGAACGGAGTGACTACAAAGCTGCGTTTGATACAAAGATCAAACAGCTCCGGAAGCTCGAGAGGGCCTTCGAAAGCTTCAAGTCGATTATCGAAACCATCGAGATTGACGAGAGCGCACTGAAGAAGCTCGCTGGACCGATTAATCGGTTTAAGGACTTCATCGATGAGCTTTCTTCGCATGAAGACCGCTCACACGTCTTCAAGCAGGCCAAACGATTCAGTAAAGAGACACTTTGGTGGATTGGTCTTGGACTCATTGCTGCAACAGTCAGCGTGGGTTTGAGTGGCCTCGTGCTTGGTGCAATCGGCGCGATCAGCAGGCTTGCAATGATTGCCGGTGCGTCCAGTGGCATTCCGCCGTATGTGACGACCGTCATCGGATTGGTCGTAACGGTACCCTCTGTGATCATCGCTGCCATCACAAAATGGCGCGTAGGCACTATGGGTTTTACCCAGGCCGTCTTTACTCTGACCGCAACGTTCACGCTGCTCCTGTTTGCTCTTGCAGACTTCATTGGGTGGATCTACGTTGATCTGTTCAATATGCACGATCAAGTTGTGAGTTGGGATGCGTACTATATGGTGCTCCAGACTATGGCCGCCATCTACTACCTTCCCTTTACCTTGTTCGTGGTCAAGCAGATGGACTTGGTGGCGAATGACCCGTACGCCGACAAGCCATCTGGGATTTTTCCGTTCGTAACCGAGTCCCTTGCGGCCGGAAAGCCGAATTGGGAGGCGCTCAATCGACACGGAAATCCATTCCGTATCGTACGAAAGCCCGGAGTGAAATTTGGTGCCATCATGAATTTGGTGGCCTGGCTCGCCATCGTCATTCCTTGCGTGCTACTCCTCCTTCAAAATGGCGGACCGCTTGGTGTGTGGTTGATGGCTATCATCGGTTGCATCGTACCAGCGGCAGACTTGTTCCGTTGGCATGGTGACAAGTTCAGCGAAAAAGAATTGCGATCGCTGGGAAAGGTGGCGGCTGGTCTCGGATTCATTTTGCTGATTGGTGTCTTGCCATTTTCCTTTCTGGGGTACACGGCAAGCAGTCTTCCATCGTGGCAGATCGCGAGTGTGCTCATAGCCTGTAGTATTGGCCTGGCTCTGTTTGGACCAAAAAACAATCAACAGGTTCGCATGATTGCCGGACTCCTTGGCGTCATTTCCCTGACCATGCTCCTCGTGAGTTACAATCAGGGTGAACTCACAAATAGTGGTGCTGATAGTGCCTTTGTGCAGACAGTGCCGCAGTCATCCAGTACAGGCACCCGCGCAGAAAAAAAACAGGACGCGATCAAGGACGCGAGACAAAGCGTCGAAGAAAAGATCTGTAAGCGCATGCTCGCAAAGGGCTTCAAGCGCGATCAGGTCGATTCCTGTCAGTAGGTTCAACCTTGAATACCCCGCTATGACTCGAACGGAGTCATAGCGGGGCTTTTTTTTATTCCGCTTGATAGTTAGAAGGGGGTGGGGTGTAGGGAGTATCGAATAGCCCTTAGCTGATTAGCTACTTAGCGCTTAGCATCTCGTCATTCCAGACCCGCTTGCCCCTCGAAGCCTGCAAGGCGAAGTGGGGATCTGGAATCCGGTGCTCAACATGTTTTACCTCCACCCTTCGAGCACGCGTTTGTTTCCTAGACATCTTTTCCTGCTCCAACAATAGTTGGATTGTGAGGACAGTACGCGCGAACGCAATGAAATGAGGAGCGATGTTTCGCAGCAAAAGAGAAAAGATGTTTAGGATAAACAATGCGAGCACAGAACTGGTGGATAAACTTCTTTTGCAAGGGTTCTTGAAGGAAAATCTTCTAGGGATAGTATGTTCTGAAGGAGTTGAGCATGTTAAAGAATGAGGAAGAGTAGTTATGTGACTACTCTGACGAAATCTGAGAGTTGCGCAGACCCTTCAGAACGGAATAGAGCCAGGAGCATTTTTCTTTAAGAGCACTGTTCTTTCTTTGAAGAAAAGTGAGAAAGGATTAAAAATAGAATTCATGAAAAAAAGTGGATTTCTCCACTCGCTAATGCTCGGTGCGAACATTCAACCCTTATTTCATTTTCTCCTTGAATGCTTTCACAAATGGAATTTCTTCAGGTTTTACACTATTCATCATCGCTAAATAATAGGAAGTGTAGCTTGAAAATTGAAGTATTTCCGCTTGCTCCTCAAATATATTTTTCCCGCGAGCAAGATAATCAATCACCTGTCCTCCTTGTTTCTCAAGTAAATCAGCTGTGAGATCAAAACGTTTTTGTGTGCGCTTATTATAATAATTACTACGTAAAAGTATGACCGTAAATTTTCCGAACAGTCCTTTTGGGAAAGACAGCCCTTCCAGAAAATGGTGATTCAATTCTGGCAATGTTAAATATGCACAATGCTGTTTCGCCGTTTCATTGATTTGATTCTGCATGATATGTACATTTGCAGATAAGTGTTCAGCGCCAATTAATAAGATAGCCCTCCCCTTTAATTCCGTCGCAACTGTTTTTGCTGGATTGTCCTTCAATGGTAAATCAATAGAACAGGTTTCAATGACCTCTCCCATTGCAGACATCATCCGATGAATATCTGCTTTTGAAATTTTTAATAAACCGAGTGTCTTGAGCATTGCAGCAATCCCTGCGAAGGAAAATCCCAGTCCCAGTCTTGGTTGAATTGCATAATTCCCTGGATCAAAAATATAGTGCGGAACTTTATGACGACGCGCAAATGCAGCAAGTTTTCCACCGGCAGAAATCGTCAGTATTTTTGCCTTCTTTTTCTGTGCTTCTTTCCCAGCCGCAAGCACCTCTTCTGTAGACCCGGAAAAACTCGACAATATAACCAATGTTTTTGCATTCACATATCCCGGAACATTATAGTCACGTATAAGTTCCATGGGAATTTTCATTGTCTTGTATGATGCAGCCTTTATCATTTCTGTGGCAAGATTAGATCCGCCCATCCCTACAATCACAATACGCTCTACCTTCTTATATGATGCAGGAAATGTAATGGCAGACGCCCCATCCCAAGCAATTGAAAATTGTCGCGGCAGATTTTCAATACCATAATTGATATCCTCCTTATCATACATTGTGTATGTCTTTTTATTATCAAGTTTATGTATTGTCCCCATAGTTTTTCTTCTCTTTGATTGCATTGGTGATTGCGGTCCTTTGTGAGACATCACCGATCAAAATAGCACCCACAGTTTTTTGCTCACGTTGAAATAATTCTATCGCACCTTCATCTGACAATGAAAATTGTACCACTTCATCCGCTGCAGAGCGATCTACATCCCCCACAAATACAATTTCAAGGCCCAAAAGATTTGTCGCATATGAGGAAACAAGGTTCATTTTTTTCCTGTCTCCCGACATTGTATGTGCAACCGCACGTCCCTGCATAAGTGCATTCATCCAATTCCCATGACGAATATACCGCTCAGTATTTACGTCATATTGTTCGACAATATCTCCTGCGGCAAAGATATCCCGCTTATTCGTTTCCAAAAATGCATTTGTCACCACACCCCTTTTTATTTCTATACCCGCATCTTCAAATAATGCATTGTCCGCATGAATTCCGATTCCGATACCTAAAATATGTGCGGGCACTACTGTGCCATTTTCCAATACAATTGATTCTATGCCTCTATCCCCTCTCAGTGTGTAGTCTTTAATATTTTTATAGAGATTTACATTTGACATCTCACATCTTTCTTCTAAAATAGCTGAGCTTTCTGAAGAAATGAGTTTTGACCAAAAGCCATTCGACCGCATAATGACTGAGGTCGAAAGCCCGTGATGCACAAAAAAATTAATATATTCAAGAGCAATAAATCCACCTCCATACACAGCAACATTTCTTTCCTCTTCTGGAAGAGATTTTACTTCCTTGATGAGCTCTACGACATGATCAGCGTCTGCAATGGTATAAAAATAAGATAATCCCCTCTTATCATCATCAAGTAAATTCACATCCCCTCCTGTTGTAATCAGTAATTTATCATAAGGAATTTCACGCGCATCACTCGTTTCAACAAACTTATTTTCTACATCAATTTTCGTTGCCCTGATACCGGTCATATAGTCGATGTCGTTCTCGTCATACCAAGCAAAAGTTTTCATAAATACTTTTTCTCTTGAGATCTTCTCCTTTACATAATGCGGAAGAAGTACACGAGAATAAAGCGGTTGCTCCT
>CAYWYQ010000014.1:6455-12884 GCA_964462325.1 uncultured Gammaproteobacteria bacterium
ATAGAGGCGTCTGGATTTAGTTTTCTCAACTCCCCTGCAGCTGTTGTACCGGCAATACCTCCACCTATAATTACGTAATTTATCATATTACATGTCGGGATACAGTTGAGTCCCCTCTTCATCAAAAATAAATACCGCGAGCGTTGGACAAGATTGCGCAGCGAGGATAATTTCTTCCTTTTCTTCTTCCGTTACTTCCATCTCTCTTTCATAGGTTGGGCCATTTGGCGCCTCACCATGATCAAGTACATACGCCTTATTCTCTTCGTTCAGTACAAATGTGTTCGGGGCAATTGTCACACAGCTTGCGGCACCGATGCACAGGTCTGGATCTACAACTACTTTTATTTTCATATGCTAAGAGTTTATCAGAAATTAGATAGATTGAGGAGATGAGTGGATCTAAATATAGTTAGAAGAGCTAATCAACTGTCATTTCGACCGAGCGTTAGCGAGAGGAGAAACCTTTTTTCTCGTCATCCCAGGCTACGACCTGGGATCTTTATGCTAAAGGCTAATTACTAATAGCTAAAAACTTTTTTATATATATCCCTCTACTTTCCTTCAAAAGAAAGTAGACAAAGAAACTTCTCCACCAGTTCTGCGCTCGCATTGTTTATCCTAAACATCTTTTCTCTTTTGCTGCGAAACATCGCTCCTCATTTCATTGCGTTCGCGCGTACTGTCCTCGCAATCCAACTATTGTTGGAGCAGGAAAAGATGTCTAGGAAACAAATGCGTGCTCGAAGGGTGGAATGGAGACACATGGAACGCTAGATTCCAGATCAGGGTCTGGAATGACAGTGTGCGCTAATAGCTAATCGGCTAAAAGCTAGATTGCTATTCGAGTACTCCCTACTTCCTACTTACTAAACCGTCCGCGCAGAAAATGAGATGATATTTCTTGAAACATGTCCGCGAAGGATACTAGATGATATTTGTTTAAAGTTCGAGGACCGTAGCGGAGTGTACTGATACGTACATGGAGCGAGGACCAAAGAACTGAAGACAAAGATCGCTAGTAGACAAGCGGAATCTAGCCAAAATATTTTTCTTTGTAAAACCGTATCAATTCCTCTACTGCTGGCAAAATTCCCGGATTCCCTGTGCCGACTTTCGTTTTATTTTGTACAAGCTCTATTGTATGCGCCCCCTCCAGAACCGCTTCTTCGATATCTTTATCGGTTACCTTTGAAACAGGATCAATAATACGTGAGGCTTCTACTTCAATTTTTTCAACATGGTCCGTGCGTCTATAATAATCATTTATTGCACCTCGTAGCGCTTTATCACAAAGCACAGAGCAGTGAAATTTACGCGTCGGCAAACCCCCTAGTCGCTCCATGATCTGTTGTGGTTTTATTTTTCGCGCTTCTTCAAGTGTCATGCCTCCATTTTCTGTCACCATTACAGATGTCATTGACGTCGAGGCAATCGCGGATCCACATCCAAATGTTTTCCATTTAAAATCACTGATTCGATCATTCTCTACCTTCAACCATATACGCAATTCATCACCGCAGGCAGGTGATCCTACCTTTCCAACCGCATTAAACTCTTCCTCTTTAGGCTCCCTATCTAGAAAGTTCTTTGGATTAAAAAAATGTTCTTTTACCGTATCCGAATAAAACCAAGATTGTTTTTTGTCATGACTTGCAACATCTCCTCCGCTCCCTTGCTTTGCTTTTGCAATATATTTACTCATAGTATTTAGGGTCTACAGAAACGGGAGAAATTTTTCTTAGTTTTTCTACTAATTCCGGCAACACATCTATAACATAATCGATATCTTCTTTCATTGTAGACCTCCCTAGACTAAATCTTATACTTCCATGTGCAACCTCATAAGGTAATCCGAGTGCAAGAATTACATGGCTCGGGTCTAATGAGGTACTGGTACACGCAGATCCAGTAGAGGCATAAATCCCTTTCGCGTCTAAATATAAAAGCAGTGCCTCCCCTTCAATATCCATGAATGAAATATTTACATTATTCGCAAGCCTGTCCTGCATGCTTCCGTTCAGCCGCGTCTTTGTTATTTTTTCTTGCAAGCCACGTATCAATGCATCTCGAAGAGGAGTAATCCTTGTAATATAGTCCTCCCTTTCTTCTTCGGCAATACGCGCTGCTTCACCAAATCCTATAATGCCGATAACATTTTCCGTACCGGGACGCCGTCCTAGCTCTTGAGCTCCACCGAATTGTAAGGGTTGTAATTTTATTCCTCTTTTTACAAAAAGCGCACCTACTCCTTTTGGGCCATATATCTTTGATGCATTAATTGTAAGTAAATCAACATGTAAAGAGTCGACTACTATTTCTTGATCTCCAAATGCCTGACAGGCATCGGTATGAAAGAAGAGTTCTTTCCGTCCAGTGTCTTTTTTCCATTTCCGAATCTTATTTCCAATTTCAGCAATTGGGTTAATTGTTCCAATCTCATTATTCGCAAAAATAACAGAAACAAGAATTGTCTCTTCTGTTAGAGCGTCTATAATATCCTTCGCTGATACCTTCCCCTCCTTGTCAACGTCCATATATGTCACAAAAAAGCCTTCTTTCTTTTCTAAATACTGAATCGTTTCAAGTACGGCTGGATGTTCTGTTTTTGTTGTAATTATATGTTTTCCATGTGCTACATGTTTACGAGCAATTCCAAGAATAGCCATATTGTCTGACTCGGTACCGCCGGAAGTAAAGAAAATTTCATCTGGCCGAGATTTTATTGCATTTGCAATCTTTCCTCTAGCCTCTAATAAGGAATCCTTGATAAACTTTCCTTTTGAATGAAAGCTTGATGGATTTCCAAAATGCTCCTTAATGAATGGTTGTATAATTTTCTGCACGCGCTCTTCTATTGGAGTTGTTGCGGCATTATCTAAGTACACTTCCTTAATATTCATATAAGCCAGTATGATAGGAGATTATTACAGATCGGTCAATTAATAAGACTTTTTCATTGAGGTGGATAATTATATGGAAAAATTTTACCTCAGGCCTAGGTTACTAAGTTAAGTCCGACTTAAAACACTACATTTAAGTCGGACTTGATAATCTACTGAATTGTTCTGAGATTTTGGTTATTATCCCAGCTTCGCTGATTGAAGTAGTATCCCCAGTACAATCCTTGGCTTTTTGCTTGACAAAATACAGGGGGGGTGATAATATCTCCCCTTGTTCTTTAACTTTGAAAAGGAGGAGTGCCGTGAGTAATTCATTGGTTCAAAAAAGGCATATGTATGTCACCCCGGAAGAGAGGCTGATCATTGAGGCGATCATCTGCTTGACGCAAAAAGCATCCGGTGAGCTGCGTATTGGAATTCCCAACAATCAGCTAAATGATTGGCTGTGTCTTTCTGAAGTTACGGATGAAGCTATTCGTGAAGTAATCGACAAACTTGATAAGTCTGGGGTTATTAGTAGAGTAGATTGTGCTTCTGGCGTTGGCGATAAAGAACCTTATCGGGTCAATGTGTCCTTGCTAGAAATAACACTTCTAGACATAACCGAGAGGAAACCATGGTCTATCAAGCACCAAACGGTTTATGATGTCATTAGAGCCGTTTACAGAGGAGGAGCGAATATCTGGGATACAGAATTCAAGCTTATTAAGCTACAGGATGGATTTTATAAATATTACCTGGGGGAGAGAGGTAATGTACAGCTATCGCATACTACAGTGTGGAATAAAATCATCGGGAGATTTTCTGATGATGGTGCTGTGTCCACTAAGCGTGGGCGACCTAGTGAGTTTTGGGGTATTGTAGTTGTAAACAGAGAGTCGAAGCTTATATCTCTCTGTATTGCGGGGTTCGAAAGAGTTTCTCTCTCACCCTATAGAGGGCACCGCACTACTCAGCGTGAAACCGGTATAGATAGTGTACCTTTGGAGACAACAGATACTAGAGCAGAGTGCTCTGAAGAACATGAGAATATTCTTTCAGGTATGTCTACTGGGGAGCTCATCGACCTCGCTCGAGGAATCGAGGATGAATTATCCGTCAGAGCATTGATAGAGACTCTGAGCTCAGTTGATAAGTCTCTATTGTTTAAAGCATTGAGCAGAATGAACTAACTGATCTCAACCCGCCAGAAATGGCGGGTTTTTTATTCCCCCGTAAAACCACGGCCGTGAAGTCATGGAGTCTCATTTACTTACACCCACCAAATGTAAATGCATACATTCTTACATTATCTGATTTCGTTTTTATTTTAAGTACTCCTCGATGATAAGTATCCGAATCTACTAAATTATACATGCGTGCTTCTCTAACCGTTACAATGGTGCGACCATCCTTTTGTACACGCACATCTTTTCCAGCCATATCTTCTGGAAGTGGCTGCCCATCAAGTTCTAGTTCTAATCGTGCAGAACCACCCTTTTCTGTTGTCATCACGAGGTTTACGGAAAATGCCCCATACTTCAAAGCAAGATACTCATTGTGAATAGCCGTCTTCCGGCTATGCTGTGCATATTCCCCTGTAACGTTCCAGTGTCCATGAAGATATATTTTGTCATCTATATATTCCTTTTCGTCCGTATATGCCACCTCTTCATTCGGAATAAGTTGCTGAGCATTCCCATAAGCGGCGCGTAAGAATCCCAAATAACGTTCAGGTGTTGTTCTATAGCAAATATTCCCACCAACAGACATATCTGGTTCAATATCTGGTAAATCTTCCGCACCGATTTCTTGCAATGCTTTCTGAATTGCTTGTTCAGTCTCCGCATACCCTCCTTCTCCAACATGATCGTATATAACAATACCGTGATGATCCACTAAAAATTTCCGTGGCCACCACTTATTTGTATAGGCCTTCCAAATAGCATAATCGGAGTCAAGAACCACAGGATAGGGAATCTCGAGCCGTTTAACCGCCTCAACCACTTCTTTTTTGTTTCCTTCAAATTTAAATTCTGGTGTATGTACACCAATAATAACAAGACCTTGATCTTTGTAGCGCTCATGCCATTTTTTCAGATAAGGCAATGTTCGCAGGCAATTCACGCAGGAGTATGTCCAAAAATCTATCAGAACAATCTTTCCTTTTAAGCGGGACATTTTGAGTGCAGGAGAGTTCAGCCAGGCTCGCCTCCCTGGAAATTCAGGTGCATGCACTTTTCCTATTCGATGAAGAAACATACCTATATAACATTTATATCTAAGAGTATGCTTGCGATTCTCCCGATACCAAATCCAAGCAGTGCTGCTGCAAGAGAGATGATGGTCATTTCAAGTCCACTCTTTACCCAATCTACTTGTACAAGTTTTGCTTTTGCTGCTCCGAGGACAAAGAGAACAAATCCAGAAAGAAGTATCGAGGGCAATATGGCTGCATATACATTAAAAAAGAGATAAGGAAGAAGAGGAAAAATTCCACCAGCAAGGTAAAAGACGCCCATAACCATCGCGGCGGCGCGTGGAGAGTACTGTACGGACGGAAGATGCCTACGTTCTCCCTTATGAAGTTCCTCTACCCATTGATTCTGTTCTACTGTCAGAAGATTCATTACATCTTTTACCGAAACAGTGGATGTCTCTCTTGAAAGATACTCTTTTAGGGTCTGACCATTTGGCAGCCTTCTTTGTAATAAACGTGCACGATCTTGTTTTCTTCGTAACTGTGCAGTCTGCTTTGCTGATTTAGACGAAAGATAGCTTCCTGCTGACATGGATAGTGCTTCGACAAAAATTAAAACAATGCCCGTAAGAAGTACGATGTGGACATTCCCCGTTCCAGCTGCCACTCCTGTTACCGCACCCAGTGTCGAGACAAGAGCATCTTCAAGACCAAATACAATTTCGCGAATTGAGGCTTCTAATTTTGCGCGCAATCCTCCAAACATACTAAAATTATATCATAATGACCAAATAGTGCTGGTACGGAGCTCTCTTTGAGTGGTATACTTTTATTGTATGGAAATCTCACAACACTACAGTCCGTATGCGAAAAAGACATTGATTGTTATTACAAACAATGAAACCGCAAGACTTATTGTCGCAGAAGACAGGACAATCGAGGAAGTTGACTTAGTAAAAGTTCTTCACAAAGAACCGGATGGTCGTGTGAGTGGAACACCTAATGACGGGCCAGCGCCTACAGATGAGATGCGTACCAATGATCGTGCAAAGCTCTACAAAGAACTTAATACGAAACTCATGCAGTCTAAAGATGCCGATCGAATTATTCTTTGCGCACCAGAAGCATTAAAAAACGAAATTGTTGCTGCATTGCACACAGATATACAGGCAAGTATAAAAGAAGTCGTACCGAAAAATCTTGCCTCACTCCCACTCGATGCTATTATGCGTATTCTAGAAGAAGGAAGAAGTCTATAATAAATAAAACAACTGAAAACATCGCAGAATCTGCAATGTTTTTTCTATGCACCGGTTCTCATCCGGCAAAAAAAGAACATAGAAAACT
>CAYWYQ010000014.1:12894-17908 GCA_964462325.1 uncultured Gammaproteobacteria bacterium
CCACGGCCTTATACTGGACTTTGTCCAGATATCTCTCGCTCCGCTCGGAAAAGCTTGAGCAAGCTCAGCTCTTCACTCACTCCACTCGGGTATCGAACCGGTTTGATTATTTTCTATGCGCCGGTTCTCATCCGGCAAAGAAAAAAAGAACGTAGAAAACTACATTCTTTTTTGGAGGCCACGGCCGGATTCGAACCGGCGCATAGAGGTTTTGCAGACCCCCGCGTTAACCAACTTCGCCACGTGGCCAAATTCCCTTCAGTAAAACTGAGGGGACTTTAACAAATTTTCTCACTCTCATCAATTATTCTGCTACCGTTACTGACTGTGCAGACAGAATAATGTCCTCTGTTTGCTCAGCAGCTGTACCAACATGAATCACCTTAAATTGGTATTTACTTCCATTTATTTCAAGGTAGTATTCGTATGTTCCAAAATCTGCGCATGCATCATCCTCCACTTCTGCGCAAATGTCATTGCGGAAGAATCCATTTCCAAGATCTTCAGACTCAGATGGAATAACCCGCCTTTCATCCATTTGAATCACGTGAATGCGTGAAAAATTTTCTGTAGAATACCCTTCACCCTCTTTTTGTATAGGTTCTGATGATGACTGCAAAATCACATCGAAACGTTCTCGATTTACCGACTGAAAGAATGCATCCGGTGTATCATCAGTTGCTAAATTATAATCACGAGTCATCACCCAGTCGTCCGGCAAGTCAAATGCAAGCCACCAATCGCCTTCAACGACCTTATTTGCACCAAAACAACCTCCACCAATTAATACTAGTCCAAATATAATAACAATAATTTTCTTCATAGTGAGAAAAGTGTAACAAAAGAGTTTCTTTTCGTAAATACAGAATCATCACCAATCACTATCGGTAAATAGATATGAGTTTTTTACGAATCCCCCAGTTGCGAGCTGCTTGAATATCTTGCCCCATATACCAGTCTACACGATAATAATATCTTGCATTCATTCGGTCGCGCACAGTGCACATACCAAGCCCCTCAATATTTAGTATTGTCCCGATGGGAACAAAGTTTGCGGCGCATGTTTGCTGTCCCTGTTCTAATAATTCACAAATATCTGTACCTTGTGCGCCGATACACGGCGTATCATCTGTTTGCCATACAACGGAATTGTATGCTGAAACCGTCATCGTCATCTGATCATCCACTTTTCGTACATCAGACAATGGTAAGACTCCAAAGTCTTTATGCGTGTTTTGCATTGCGGCTATTTCAAGTGATACCGCGCGACTATCTGGCTCCTTGGGTATTTGAATACTTGCCTCTGCAGACGGGCCTAGTAATACAAAAAAGATGGCAAGAAACCCTGCGCTAATAATAAAAACCTCTTTCTTTCCTTTTTGGATCCGTCTATAGAGAGACGTAAACTGAGTCTTTTTATTCATATAAATGTACCTCACAGAAATAAAAAAAGTCCTGTTGAGGACGGCAGGATCCTAACATGCGACATATGAGTGGTCAATACAAATCTTTAAAAAATGGCTAGTATTCGTTAAATTAATTGATTGCCAAATTTCTATTCAGTGCTATAATAACCACAAATATATCTATGCATAAAGGAAAATCAGGGCAGAGCTGGGCAAGCGAAAGAAAGAAAAGAAAAAAATTCTCTTTCAAAAAACTACTTCAGTCAATCACAATGAAGAAGAAATGGGATAAGAAAAGCATTGTAAAAAATGTCATCTTAGCGGGAATTGCTTTATTTCTCCTCGGTACCATCGTCTTTTTAGGGATGTTTGCATGGTATTCGCGAGATCTTCCAGATCCAGGAACCCTTATTCTCCGTGAAGTACCTCAATCGACAAAAATTTATGACAAAACGGGTGAACATCTCTTATATGAAATTTCTGGAGATGAAAAACGCACCCTCGTTACCCTAGATGAAATACCAGACTTTATTCCTCAAGCGACCATTACCGCAGAAGACCGAAAATTCTATGAGCACGGTGGCTTTGATTTGAAAGGAATTATACGAGCGGTACTTGTAAATGTCTCTACACTTAATCCAACCGGACAAGGAGCATCCACCATTACACAACAACTTGTAAAAAACTCTATTCTCACAAATGAGAAAACAATTTCACGAAAAGTAAAAGAGCTTGTACTGTCTATTGCGCTTGAGCGACGATATGAGAAAGATGAGATTCTACAAATGTACCTCAATGAAATTCCCTACGGTTCTACGAATTACGGAATCGAATCTGCCGCGCAGGCCTATTTCAGTAAACCTGCTTCAGATTTAACATTAGCAGAGGGGGCGACACTTGCTGGTCTACCAAAAGCTCCAACCACATACTTAAATAATCCAGAACGGTTACTCGAACGAAGAAATTGGATTTTAAATGACATGAAAGAGCTTGGGTATATTGGCGAGGAAGCCCTACAAGAAGCTCTTCTTGAAGAAACAAGTATCACGCCGTCTGCAAGCGGAATAAATGCACCCCATTTTGTGTTTTGGGTGAAGGAATTACTTGTGGAGGAATATGGCGAGCGCGCCGTTGAGCAAGGAGGCCTCCGTGTCATTACCTCGCTTGATTTTGATAAACAACAAATTGCCGAAGAGGCGGTTGTAAGCAATGTTGCTGCGCGAGGAGAAACCTATGGATACAATAATACCGGTCTTGTTTCTATCGATCCAAAAACAGGGCATGTTATTGCCATGGTAGGTTCTGCAGATTACTTTGATGAAGAAATTGATGGTGCGGTAAATACAACACTCAGACCCCTGCAGCCAGGATCTAGTTTTAAGCCCATTATGTACACGGCTGGTTTCGAAGCCGGGTATACACCGAACACTATTTTGTGGGATGTAAACACAACATTCCCCTCTTCTTCCGGCCCTTACAATCCTCGTAACTTTGATTTCAAGGAACGCGGACCTATAACGGTTCGAAAAGCTTTGCAAGGGTCACTAAATATTCCAGCCGTAAAGATGCTCTACCTTATTGGTGTAGAAAATGGGCTTTCATTTGCAGAACGTCTTGGTTATACAACCCTGACAGATCGTTCCAGATTTGGCCTTGCGGTCGTTCTTGGTGGAGCGGAGGTAAAACCGCTTGAACATACAGCAGCTTATGCAACTTTTGCCGCTGAAGGAATTTACCGCGAACCTGTCGCTATACTAAAAGTAGAAGATTCGAATGGCGAAGTATTGCAAGAATGGGAAGAAACGGAAGGAGAAAAAGTACTGGAAATAAACCATGCTCGTATGATTACCGATGTTCTTTCTGACGACAATGCACGAGCATATATCTTCGGAACAGGAAGTAATCTTACTCTTCCCGGTAGACCAGCCGCCGCAAAAACAGGAACAACAAATGATGCGAAAGATGGGTGGACCGTTGGATACACACCCCAGCTTGCTACCGCTGTCTGGGCCGGAAATACTGATGGTTCCGTTATGAGTAGTAACTCTGGCGGGTATACGGTTGCTTCCCCTGTTTGGCGTGAGTACATGAAAAAGGCACATGCAGACTTACCTGTTGAATATTTTGGATCAGCAACAATCCCCATCACTGGAAAGGATATTCTTGATGGGATCATTCCTAGCCAAACAATCGTGATTGATACCGCTTCTGGAAAGTTAGCAACAGACCTGACACCAGAAAGTTATAGAGAAGAGAAAGTTTGTGGTGAGTATCACAATATATTGAGCTATGTAAATACGAGTGATCCGCTTGGAGCTGCTCCTAGTAATCCTGAGGCGGTAAATAGCGCATGGACAAATTGGGAATCGGCCGTTGAAACTTGGATCACGAGTCAAAATGAACAAATTACCGCAGGAGAAATCGAGGGAACTATTATTAAAAACTGCGAGATTCCAGAGGAAGAGGATGATGTTCATGTTGCAGCAAATATACCGACTATAAAGATAAAAGAACCGGACAACAATAATAAAATAAATCGCACATTTGATCTTGCGGTACGAGCAAGTTCTCGCCGAGGAATTTCGCGACTAGAGGTTTTAATCGATGACCGAGCTGTTCACACTTCTACAAATAGGTCTGACCTTACGATCACCCTTCCTTCCTGGGTAGAGCCGGGTGAACACACCCTCACGGTCGCCGCCTATGACGATGTAGATAATATGGCATCAGATTCTGTTTCTGTTGAAGTAGACACAGATGTTATCTCTCATAGCTTTTCCATTACAAACCCATTTAACAACCAAGTGATTGTAAATGATGGAAACCCCTATACGATTGTTGCTGAAAATAGTCAGGCTTCTGATCATCGGATCGTTGAGCTTAGCTACATGAATCTTCAGACACAGCAAGTCACCTTTTTACAGCACATAAATAACCCTGGACCCGTCGTTTCTGTCCCCTGGACATTACCGAATGCGGGCGGATATCTTCTCTTCATTCGATCAACGACAAAGAATGGAGATCAAATTGATGGACAGCCTGTTCGTGTCTTTGTAAAAAATACACCATCTTCCCCTTAGGTTTGGTTCCGCACCACTACAACACATAGCCCTATATAAAACACCAGCCAAACAAGGCTGGTGTTTTATACGAAGTTTCTATACACCGTTCAAGGTTTTACCTCTCGACTTCCGATCTGAGGTGCCGACTAAACCAGCTCCGCTGATTGAAGTCGGACATCTCTTTCAGCAACAAAACCGTCTGTGCAGAAAATGAATTTACTAGATTCCAGATCCTACCTGCCGGCAGGCAAGCAGGTCTGGAATGACGGTGTGCGCTAAACGCTAATAGCTAAGCGGCTAAGTGGCTAACAGGTAATAGCTCGTTTGTTATTCGACTACACCCTACTCTCTACCCCTACATCCTACTCCCTAACTCCTACTTACTAAACCGTCCGCAAAGGATATTGGATCCTCTTTAGGTGAAAGACAGGAATCTTCCGCAGACATATAATTTTGTCGCCACACCTTGTCCGCGCAGATAATTAAATGAAATTTGCTTGAACGTTGAGGACCGAAGTAAGTCGTACTGAAAGGTACGGCGTCGAG